>NZ_JBKORL010000101.1:0-113920 GCF_047314525.1 Shewanella sp. BJSY2023SW007
TGTGGCTAAGCCGTCAAGGAAGCTCAGCCCATGAGCATACAATGAGTATGTGATTGGGGGAGCCGACGCAGACAATAACGCCACGGTCGCAAACAGGAAGAAATAGAAGAAATATCAGTAGTCGAAACCAGGCTGCGCTTTAATCCCCGCCTCAAACGCATGCTTCACGCTATTCACCTCACTGACAGTATCTGCCAATTCAATCAGTTGCCTGTGGCAGTTGCGGCCGGTGATGATCACATGCTGCATGGGGGGACGATTTTGCAACGCATTTATCACTCGCTGCAGATCCAGATAATGGTAACTGACCATGTAGGTGAGTTCATCGAGCAGGAGTATGTCTATGCTGGCATCCTGAAGCCATTTTTCGGCGGCCGTCCAGGCCTTTTCGGCGGCGGCGATATCCTTGGCTTTGTCCTGGGTGTCCCAGGTAAAGCCTGTGCCCATGACTTCGAACTTGACCCCGGCGCCTTCCAGTAGCTTGCGCTCACCGCACTCCCAGGTGCCCTTGATAAACTGCACTACGGCGCCCTGCTTGCCATGACCGACCGCACGGGCCAGAGTGCCAAAGCCGGAGGTGGACTTGCCCTTGCCGTTACCTGTCACGACCAGGAGTATGCCCTTCTCTTCGGTGGCGGCCGCGATTTTGGCATCCACCGCCGCTTTTACTTTCTGCTGCCGCTGCTTATGACGCTCTGCCTTGATATCGGTTTGATTATTATCGGTCACCCTGGTCTTCCTCTTTGAATATGTTGATTATTTTATTGAAATCCAGATGTTGCTCCAGCACATCGGCCAAACGATCCAGCTGTTGCTGGCGCTGCTGATTGATATCCACGGCATGGCCCTGTGACGCCGTCATCCCGGCCCAGGCGAGCAGCAGCTCACAGGCTTCAGGGCTGTCAAACAGGCCGTGCAAATAACTGCCGAGAATTTGATTATCCTCCGACAGCAGGCCTTCGCTGCGGACTGCTGCGATTTGTGCAGGTACTGTGATTTTTGCAAGCTTAGTGGTTTTTGCTGGCTTAGTGATTTTTGCGGGCTCAGTGATTTTTGCCGGCTCAGTGGCGCTGACGCTGTTGGCGTCACTGCCTCGCTCATTAAGCAACAGTGGCTGGGTGCATTGGTCCGGGATCCGCGATGCTCCGCAGTGGATCTCATAGCCGGAGACTGATGCCGATGATTGCCCAAGCCTCAGGGTACCGCTGACATTGAGCAGCTGTTTTTCGGCTTGCAGCTCGGTAGTGAGCGGCAGATATCCCAGCCCTTGGCTGGTACCGGGCAAGTCTTCCAGCCCCAAGGGGTCGGCAATGCTATGCCCCAGCATCTGAAAGCCGCCGCAGATACCGATAAGCTTGCCGCCATAGCGCAGATGGCGAGCTATGCCCTTATCCCAGCCCTGTTGGCGGATAAAAGCCAGGTCGGCGCGCACATTCTTGCTGCCGGGCAACAGCAGGAGATCCAGCCCTGGAAGTTCGCCCTGATGAGTCGGCCCTATATAACAAAACTCGATATCCGGATGCAGCCGCAGCGGGTCAAAGTCGGTATGGTTGCTGATCCTGGGGTACACCAAGACGCCGACTCGCAGTCGCGTCCCAGTTCTTTCAGATTGAGTTGTTTCAGATTGAGCTCGTGCTGATTGAGCTGTTACCGGCTGCTCGGTAGCAGCCCCCTGAGACTGAGCAGTTGTTTGCACCAGCGCATCTTCGGCGTCCAGATGCAGGGCATCGAGGTAGGGCAATACGCCCAATACCGGCTTGCCGGTGTAAGCCTCTAGCCAATCCAGCCCGGACTGCAACAATGAGATATCACCGCGAAAACGATTGATCACAAAGCCCTTTACCCTAGCTTGCTCACTCTCGGACAGCAGGGCCAAGGTACCGACCAGGTGGGCAAATACCCCGCCCTTGTCGATATCGGCGATGAGGATCACCGGGCAGTCCACCGTTTCGGCAAAGCCCATATTGGCAATATCGCCCTGGCGCAAGTTGATTTCGGCCGGGCTACCGGCGCCTTCTATCAGCAGCCAGTCAAACTCCTGCTGCAACCTGTGCCAGGATGCCAACACCGCCTGCATGGCAGCGGCTTTATAGTCACGACTCTCGGGGCCGAAAAAGGCGGCCGCTTCCAGGCTGGTCAGCGCCTTGCCCTGAATAATCACCTGCGCCTTGGTATCCGAGCTGGGTTTAAGCAATACCGGGTTGAAATCGATTCTCGGCTCAAGACCGGCGGCCACCGCCTGCAGCGCCTGGGCCCGGCCAATTTCACCGCCATCCCGGGTGACGGCGCTGTTGAGCGCCATATTTTGCGGCTTGAAGGGCGCCACCCGCTGACCATGACTATGAAACACCCGGCAGAGTCCGGCTACCAAGGTGCTCTTACCGGCATCCGAAGTGGTGCCCTGCACCATAAGGCTGCGGCCAGGCCGGGCCAGAGCCGAAAATTCAGCTTTAAGTTCTGCGCCATTATGGGGTACTGGATTACTCACACCTTACCCCGCTGATCCGGGCTTGTACCCGAAGCGCTCAAGCCCAGGGAGCCACTGCTATCAGAGTTCACAGGCTTTAACGCCAGCGGTAAACCGGCGACAACCAGAGTGACTCTGTCGGCCTTGGCGGCCAGCGCCTGATTGAGCCAACCGGCCTCATCGACAAAACGCCGACTCAGCTCCCCAAGCGGCACTATGCCGGAGCCGACTTCGTTGCTCACCAACAGCAGATCGCCGTCAAACTCGGCTACCGCCTGCAGCAAGGCCGCGCGTTCGCTAGCCATATCGGCACCAAAGCAGAGCTGGTTACTGAGCCAAAGCGTCAGGCAGTCTACCAATACCGGCGCTCCAGAGCCTGAGCGCTGCACAAGCGCCTTGGCCAAATCGAGCGGCACCTCGGCCAACTGCCATTCGAGGCTGCCGCCTTGGCGCGCAGTTTGATGGTGGGCGATACGCCGGGCCATCTCCTCATCGGCGGCCTCGGCCGTTGCCAGATACCAGGGGCGGACATTGGCCGGGCACAAGTCGGCCAGTTGCCGCTCGGCGTAACCACTCTTGCCGCTGCGGGCACCACCCAGAATAAGATGGATCATGCCGGGCTGCCCCCCAATGCCAGCAACAGCATATAAACCGCCAGCTCACTCACCTGCTGCGCCGCTCCCAGGGTATCGCCGGTGTAACCGCCAATCTGGCGCCGGAACCAGAACACCAGGGCCCAACGCAGTAACAACATGGTCGGCAGTAGCCAGAACAGCAGCGTGGTGGACAGCACTGCCGTCAGCACAATTCCAGTCAGCAGCAAAATACCCAGCTCATTGAGCCCCTGCTGCTGCGCCAGAGGTTTGCTCTTGCCCTCGTCGCGAACATAGGTTTCGCTGAAGATAATGCTGGCCGCCGTCACCCGGCTGACACAGTGCGCCAATACCAGGGCCAGCGCCGCCTGGTTGATGTCGTAAAGTGCCAACTCCAGCAGTAACTGGTACTTGAGCAGCAACACCAACACCAATGCCAAGGCGCCATAGCTGCCAAGGCGGCTGTCTTTCATGATTTTCAGTTTGTCTTCTACCCGCCAACCGCCGCCGAAACCATCGGCGGTGTCGGCCAGGCCATCTTCATGAAAACCGCCGGTAACCAGCACACTGCTAATCATCGCCAGCACTATGGCGATGGAGCTTGGCAATATGCCGGCGGCCAGCAGTAACACCAAGGCGGAGATCAAACCCACCACCACGCCCACCAGGCCAAAGTAGCGGCTGGCCTTGTTGAGGCTGTCGCTATCCACCGTCAGGGCGCTGGGCACAGGAATACGGGTGAAAAAACCTATTGCGATCAAAAACAGCCGCAGCTGCCCGAGCCAGAATCCCATCAGAGCACCTCTTGGGTAGCTGGCTCTACCACCTTGTCGACCCCGGCTTCACCAAAGCTGGCCATCTGGTTGTAGAAGTTGGCCGCCGCCTGCACCAAAGGCAGCGCCAGCGCCGCGCCCGAGCCTTCGCCCAACCTGAGCCCAAGCCGCAGCAAAGGCTTGGCGGACATGGCATCGAGCAGCAACTTGTGGCCGCGCTCTTCAGACTCATGGGCAAAAATAAGATAATCCCTCACCCCCGGCGCCAAACGCACAGCCGCCAGCGCCGCTGTCGACGCGATAAAACCGTCCACCAGCACGGGCACGCCAAATTCGGCCGCCGCCAACATGGTCCCAGTCATCTGCACTATTTCAAAGCCTCCGAGGCAGGCGAGGATACTGAGCGGCTCGGTCAGCTCGCAGTGGTGCAGCAGCAGTGCCTGCTCTATCAGCAGGCATTTGCGCTTAAGCGTCGCGACATCTATGCCGGTGCCGCGGCCGACACATTCACTCACAGGAAGGCCGGTCAGGGCGGCCATCACGGCGGCGGCAGAAGAGGTGTTGCCTATTCCCATCTCCCCCAGCGCCAGCAGGTTGCTGCCGGCATCGATATGGCGTTTTACCAAGGTGCGCGCCATGGCAAACCCTTGATGCACAGCGCCCAGAGTCATGGCGGCGCGTTTGTGGATAGGCCCGGTACCGGCGCCCAGACGCTGCTCTGTAACCTCGGGGATCCCCAAGGGGCTGAGAATGCCGCAGTCAATCACCTCCAGCTCGAAGCCGGTCTGGCGACAAAACACATTGATGGCGGCGCCGCCGGCAACAAAGTTGAGCACCATTTGGGTGGTCACCTCGCTGGGAGCAATCGACACCCCGGCCGCGGCAATACCATGGTCGGCGGCAAACACCAGCATCACGGGGCGGCGGATGACCAACTCATCAGTGGCGGAACCGAGCTGAATGCGCCCCAATTGCAGCGCCAAAGCCTCCAGCTCACCCAAAGCGCCCAGGGGTTTGGTCTTGTTGTCTATGCGGGCCTGAATCGCGTCATCCAGCGCGTGATTGATTGCTGCAACCTGGTACATCCTTCCCTCTCTTATCGTTATTGGCCGCGTTTACGCAGCACCATCAGGAAAAACAGACTGCCGATGGCCGAGGTGATCACCCCCACCGGCAGCTCTTGGGTGGGCAGTATGCTGCGAGCCAGCACATCGACCCAAACCATAAACAGGCCGCCCGCCAGTGCCGTCAGCACCATGGGATGCTGCCCCGGCAGCAACAACCTGACAATATGAGGCACCATCAGCCCCACAAAACCTATCCCGCCGCAGTGGGCCACCAAAGTGGCGGTAATAAGCGAGCATAACAGCAGCATGGAAACCCTGAGCCTTTGCACCCTGATTCCCAGAGTGTGGGCGGTTTCATCACCGGCAAGCATCGCCAGCACCTGGCGCTTGAAGGCCAGGATCACCAGCAAGGCCGCCAGCACCACCAGAGTGGGCAGTGCAAGCCCATCCCAACTGGCACGGGCAAAACTGCCCAGGCTCCAAAACAGCAAAGAGGTAGTGGCCTGCGGGGTGGAAAAATACAAGATCAAGCTGGTGAGGGCACTGAACATAAAGGAGATGGCGACCCCGGAGAGCAACATTCTCTCTATCTGGTTGCCGATATTCCTGCCCGCGAGCAGCAGTACCATGAGCACAGCCAAACTGGCACCGATAAAGGCTCCCAGCGGCAGCGATACCCCGGAGATGGCCGAACTCAGCCCAAGGCCGGTCGCCAGGGCGACCGAGACCACGGCGCCGAAGCTGGCGCCCGAGCTGATACCGAACAGGTAAGGATCTGCCAGCGGGTTGCGGGTCACCGCCTGCAATACATAACCCGACAGTGCCAGACCGCTACCGGCGATAAAGGCCAGCAAGATACGCGGCAGGCGCAGATCCCAGACGATACGCTCGCTGATGGCAGAAGGCTCACCCACTCCCAGCAGGTGTTTGCCAATCACTCTTGCCACATCGAAGAGGCTGATATCGGCGGCGCCAAAACCGGCGGCGGCCAAGGGTGTCAACACAGTGCCGAGCAGCAACAGCAGCCAGCACCAGTAAAGTCTGGGCAAGGGCCTGAGAAACCAGCCGATAAGCGAGCGCCCCGGTGCGGCCACGGAAGCATTCATGCGCCACCTCCCACCGAGCCTGGGCGCCGGTCAGTTTCCTTGTGAGCAACACAGGTTTCGGCCGAGGCAGGCCCTGCCATTGGCTCGACTATCGCAGCGCCGTGAACCTCGCCACTGGCGAGCGCCGCCGAGCTTAGAGCCTTGCCGTGACCAGGCTCTGGCGACTGATAGCCGTAAAAGTAGTGGATCAGCGGCCGTCCCAACTGCGGATGCGTCCCCACCTGGCAGCAAACACCGAAGACACCGGCAATTCTGTCTTCGGTCAATACGCTCTGGGGCGAGCCGTGGGCAATACAGCGGCCGTTATCCAGCAGCAAGAGTTCGTCACACAGGGCCGAGGCCAGATTGAGATCGTGAATCGAGGCGATCACCGTGACCCCCAGGCTGCGCACCAGCTCGAGGATCTGGATCTGATAGCGGATATCCAGATGATTGGTGGGCTCGTCCAGGATCAAAAGCTTGGGGCGCTGCACTATGGCGCGGGCAATCAAGGCCCTTTGCTTCTCACCGCCGGAAAGCTGCGCGAAAGGCTCTGCGGCCTTGTGCTGCAACCCGACCTGCGCCAATGCCGCCTGCACCTGGGCATTGTCGGTCGCCGATGGCATATCAAACAACCCCTTGTGGGGAGTCAGTCCCATGGCCACTAATTGAGTCAGATCCAGTGCCAGTTGGGCCGGGGTATCCTGCAGCACCACGGCCACCTCTTTGGCGAAGGCTTTGGCTGACAAGCTATTGATATCCTGCCCAAACAGCTGGATCTGGCCGCTGTCCGGGCGGATATAACGATAGAGGCAGCGCAGCAGGCTCGACTTACCGGCTCCATTGGGGCCTATGAGCCCGAGCATCTTGCCACATGGCAGCTCAAAACCCACATCGGCCAATACGCTGTGACCACCGGGAAGCCAGCTAAGCTGTTGCACCTTGAGTGCCAGGCTCATAACCGCCCCCCGACATTGAGCCTGTGACCGGCAGAAGGCTCAGGCTGCAGTGGAAGAATCATCTATTCGCTCCCCCGGTTTACCCGCCCGGGTTTCTGGTTTGGTTTATCAGCCTGGGCAGGTCTCCTGACTCGTCGCCAACGGCGACTCACAGTTGCGGGCACAGTCCGGGCTTTCCCGGTTCCCTGGGTTGGTTCACCTGCAAAGGTGCCAACACCCTGGCTGCTGCCGCACTTGGCGGCCATTTGGGGTTATTATCCCGGTTTTATCGCTCGGCACAATTGCCTGGCGCAATAGCGCAGCACAATCACCACCGGACGCTTGCTCCGCACTATTGCGGCCAGTGGAGCTTGCTGAAACACTGCCATTCTTGGTCACTTTCACCGCTGGCATCACGGCTGGCATAGAGGGTTATTCTGACCCAGGCCGCATAAGGTAGCTCCAAGGCGTTGAACACTGCCGCAGGCGGCATTTGCCCCGGCAGCAAAATCTCGGCCAACAGCAGCCGGATAACCCCGCTGTGAGTCAGGATCAGCGCCGCATCTGCGCTTGCTGAAGAACCAGAATCTCCTGAAACAGAGCCTTTTGAACCAGAGCTTTCGGAAGAATTAGCCTCTCTAGCAAGCCAGCGCTGCACCATAGTCTGCCAGCCATCCAACACCCGGCTACGAAAGGCTGGCAGCGATTCCCCGCCCGGCGGAGTATTGGCCACGGGGTCACGCCAGAAGGCTTTGGCCGCCTCGCTATGCTGTTGATAGACACTCGCCACCTTCATGCCGTCCCAGTCACCGAAGTCCAGCTCCCAGAGCCAGTCATGCTGCTGCAGCGGCGCCGGGAAATAATCAGGCATATCGGCCTTGAGCTCGGCGGCAAAGGCCTGGCAACGCTGGGCCGGGGAGCTCAGCAGCGCCAAGCTTTGGGGCGCACTCGGCAACTGCTCCAGCGCACTGCTAATAGCCCGCCAGCTGCGCCACATCTGCGCTTTGCCCTCATCGCTCAGGGCCACATCACTGCGGCCGCGGATAATCTCACCGCCTTCACATTCGCCGTGCCGCAGCAGATAGATATTCAGTTGCCTATGTTCAGCCACACACTTCTCCCATCAGAGTCCGGTGGTTACCGGACCAATTTAACCTTGCCGCAGGCCGCCGGAATCCGTATATTATGGACGTCTATACGTATAAATGTCCAAAATAACTTTCCGCGCCCACACACGCCTTTGGCTATCATGCCAGATAGTGTCCCGGGCGTCAGGTCGGCAGAGATGATGTCGCGGATGCCAAGCGCCGCGAATGTAAAACAGCAATAAGACAGGTATGAAAGGTAACCCTATGGCGACTTCACAGCACTCCCAAAGCCAGACAGAGCTCAAGCTCAAACAGACCCTCAAAGAGCGGATCCTGATTTTAGATGGCGCCATGGGCACCATGATCCAGGACTACAAGCTGGAAGAAGCCGATTACCGCGGCGAGCGCTTCAAAGATTGGCATTGCGATGTCAAAGGCAACAATGATCTGCTGGTACTGACCCAGAGCGAGATCATCAAGACCATTCACAGGGAATACCTGCTGGCCGGTGCCGACATCATAGAAACCAACACCTTCAACGCCACCACCATTGCCATGGCCGACTACGAGATGCAGAGCCTGGCGGCGGAGATCAATTACCAAGGCGCCAGAATCGCCCGAGAAGTGGCCGATGAAGTGGCTGCCGCCAGCGGTATTCCCCGCTATGTGGCCGGGGTGCTCGGCCCCACCAACCGCACCTGTTCCATCAGCCCGGATGTGAATGACCCCGGTTTTCGCAACATACATTTCGACGATCTTGTGTTGGCCTACAGCGAATCCACCGAGGCGCTGATCGCCGGTGGCGCCGACATCATTCTGGTGGAAACCATCTTCGATACCCTCAATGCCAAGGCGGCGCTGTTTGCCATCGAAAATGTGTTCGAGAAACTGGACCAAAGATTGCCGGTGATGATTTCCGGCACCATTACCGATGCCTCGGGCCGCACCCTGACAGGGCAAACCACAGAGGCCTTTTACCATTCTCTCAGACATATCAAGCCGCTGAGCATAGGCCTCAACTGCGCCCTGGGCCCGAAAGAACTGCGGCCCTATGTCGAGGAGCTTTCCCGTATCAGCGAGTGCTTTGTCTCGGCGCATCCCAATGCCGGTCTGCCCAATGAATTCGGCGGCTATGACGAGACTCCGGCGGAGATGGCAAGCGTGATAGGCCCCTGGGCCGAAGAGGGACTGCTCAATATTGTCGGCGGCTGCTGCGGCACCACGCCTGCGCATATCAAGGCGATTTCTGAAGCCGTTAGCCTTCATGCACCAAGGCCGCTGCCTGAGCTGCCGGTGGCATGTCGCCTCTCCGGACTGGAACCCCTGACCATAGATGCAAGCAGCCTGTTTGTGAATGTGGGCGAGCGCACCAATGTCACCGGCTCGGCCCGGTTTCTCAAGTTAATCAAAGAAGGCCAGTACGAAACCGCGCTGGAGGTGGCCCGTGACCAGGTGGAAAACGGCGCCCAGATCATAGATATCAACATGGATGAGGGCATGCTCGACGGGGTCGAGATGATGCAGAAATTCCTCAACCTTATCGCCTCCGAGCCGGATATCAGCAAGGTGCCTGTGATGATCGACTCCTCCAAGTGGGAGGTGATTGAGGCCGGGCTCAAGTGCATTCAGGGCAAGGGAATAGTCAACTCCATCTCCCTCAAAGAGGGCGAGGCCAAGTTTATTGAACAGGCCAAACTGGTGAAGCGCTACGGCGCCGCCGCCATCATCATGGCCTTTGATGAACAAGGCCAGGCCGACACCCGGGAGCGCAAAACCGAAATCTGTACCCGCGCCTACCGGGTGCTGGTGGATAAGGTGGGCTTCCCGCCGGAAGATATTATCTTCGACCCCAATATCTTCGCCATCGCCACCGGCATAGAGGAGCACGATAACTATGCGGTGGACTTTATCGGCGCCATTGAAGATATCAAGGCCAACCTGCCCCATGCGATGATTTCCGGCGGGGTGTCCAACGTTTCTTTCTCCTTCCGCGGCAACAACCCGGTGCGGGAAGCCATTCATGCCGTATTCCTCTATCACGCCATCAAGGCGGGTATGGATATGGGCATAGTCAACGCCGGTCAGTTGGCCATCTATGATGATATCGACCCTGAGCTGAAGCAGAAGGTAGAGGCCGTGGTGCTCAACCTGCCGTGCCCGGTTGCCAACTCCAGTAACACAGAGCAGCTGCTCGAGGTCGCCGAGAAGTATCGCGGTGGCCCGGGCGGCGCAGGCAAGAAAGAAGATCTCGAATGGCGCAAGTTGCCGGTCAACAAACGCCTGGAACACGCGCTGGTGAAAGGGATCACCGAATACATAGATGTCGACACAGAAGAAGCGCGTCTGCAGGCCAGGCGGCCGCTGGATGTGATTGAAGGCCCGCTGATGGACGGCATGAACGTGGTGGGCGATCTCTTTGGCGCCGGTAAGATGTTTTTGCCGCAGGTGGTCAAGTCCGCCCGGGTGATGAAAAAGGCGGTCGCCTATCTCAACCCCTATATCGAAGCCGAAAAAGTCGAAGGCCAGAGCAACGGTAAGGTGCTGATGGTCACGGTCAAGGGCGATGTTCACGACATAGGCAAGAACATAGTCGGGGTGGTGCTGGCCTGTAACGGCTATGAAGTGATAGATCTCGGTGTCATGGTGCCGGTGGAGAAAATCATCGAAGTTGCCAAGGCCGAGAAGGTCGACATCATAGGCATGTCCGGGCTCATTACCCCGAGCCTGGATGAGATGGTGCACAACGTTAAAACCTTCGAGCGCGAAGGTCTGACCCTGCCGGCGATTATCGGTGGTGCCACCTGCTCCAAGATCCATACCGCAGTGAAGATAGCGCCCCATTACCCCCACGGCGCCATCTATATCGCCGATGCATCGCGCGCCGTGCCCATGGTCAGCAAGCTCATCAACAATGAAACCCGCCAGGCCACCATAGACGAAACCTATCGCGAATATGAAATGATGCGCCAAAAGCGTCTGTCGCAGACCAAACGCAAGCAGATAGTGCCCTTGCAGGTCGCACGGGATAACCGCTGCAGCCACGACTGGGCCAACTACCAAGCAGTGAAGCCCAACACCCCGGGGATCCAGGTGTTTGACGACTATCCGCTGGAGGACTTACTCGAGCGCATCGACTGGACGCCGTTTTTCCGCGCCTGGGAGTTGCACGGTCATTTCCCGCAAATACTGGATGATGAAGTCGTCGGTACTGAGGCTCGTAAAGTCTATGCCGACGGCAAGGCGATGCTGGAGCAAATCATCCAAGAGAAGTGGCTCACCGCCAAGGGCGTTATCGGCCTCTTTCCCGCCAACAGCGTCAACTTCGATGATATCGAGATCTACACAGATGACTCTCGCAGCCAAGTGTTGCTGACCACCCATCATCTACGGATGCAGCTGGAGCGGGTGGGCAACCACAACTTCTGTCTCTCTGACTTTGTTGCTCCCAAAGAGAGCGGCGTGGCCGACTATATGGGGGGATTTGCGGTCACCGCCGGCCATGGCATCGATGCCCATATTGCCCGTTTCGAGGCGGCCCACGATGACTACAGCGCCATCATGCTCAAGTGTCTGGCCGACCGCCTGGCCGAAGCCTTCGCCGAGCGGATGCACGAGCGGGTGCGTAAGGAGTTCTGGGGTTATGCCAGCGAAGAAAACCTGGATAACGAGGCGCTTATTCGTGAAAAGTACAAGGGCATACGCCCGGCTCCCGGCTACCCTGCCTGCCCGGACCACACGGAAAAAGGTCTGCTTTGGCAGCTTCTTAAGCCAGATGAGTGTATCGACCTCAAGATTACCGAGAGCTTTGCCATGTACCCCACGGCAGCGGTCAGCGGCTGGTACTTTGCGCACCCGCAATCACGCTATTTTGGGGTAAGCAACATAGGCCGAGATCAGGTGGAAGACTACGCCCGCCGCAAAGGGATGACTGTGGCCGAAGCCGAGAAGTGGCTGGCCCCTGTGTTGGATTATGATCCTGAGTGATCTGACAGGCTCTTAAGCGAACAACTGAGCCGTTCAGGGGCTCTCATCTTTTCCCATCAGAGCCCCTGATTGCTGACCATTGTTCCGCTTTAAAACAAGCGCTCCCCAAAATCCGTTATTGTCTCCAATCACAGCCCTCTGGGCTTTCGTCCTGATGACTGGTGTAAAGGCCGCGAAAACATCAGCATCTATATCAGCGGAGTTTGATATCCTGCAGGATAATTGGCAATGAGTCAGCTTAGGTTCAGGAAGGATAAAAACATGCACTCCCCAAATCGCCAATAAAAACCTAACCAGCTGTTAAATAATAAAATTATAGAGATATGCTTGGGCCATCAACGGCTAGTAACGCCTTACATCCAAGCCGGTAAACTGACGCGGTGCACATATAGGACTTGTTCACAACTTGCCTAATAATTCCAACTTAGCCATTTTTAAATATATAGCATAATCAATCAGATATAGGCTTTTATAACGGTAATTCCTGCATCTTCCCCTCCCCTCATAGTTATCACACAAGATCTGAAGCTATCTCTGTGACAAGGCTCTTATTGTTCTATTTTTTGAGACAAAGAGACACACAGTTGCAGGCTTCTGCAAGCGCTTAACTTACCTTAAAGTATGACTCATCAACCCGATAAACATTCTGATAAAACGACTTAGCAGTCTTAGGAGTCTATGATGAAACTGAACAAAATAATGATGATGGCTGCAGGAGCAGCATTGGTATGTAGCAGTGCACAAGCAGTCGAAATAGAGTACTTCGCCGGGGCAGGCCTGGGCTACCAGGCTGATGAAATTGAGGGCGTAGTCAATAAAGACACCGAAGATATGAGCTATCAGGCACGTATAGGTATGCTGATTGAACAGCAACACCGTATTACCGGTACTTTTGGTTACATGGAAGATAAGTTCAGCGTTGCCGCCAACAACTACAAACAGGAGCAGTACAGCTGGCTGGTATCCTATGATTACCTGTTACCGGTACATAAAGATGTCAATCTGTTCGCCGGTGTCAGTATGGGCGCCAATGACAACAAGATTGCCGGCAAATCTTCAACTGATTTCGTCTGGGGTGGTCAAGTCGGTGTCCAGTACAAATGGAGTGAACATTTCTCCTCAGACCTTGGCTATCGTTACCTGGCCCAGGACTATGAAAAGAACGGCATCGAAATTAATGACAGCCAGCAAGTGTATTTGACCTTGGATTACAAGTTCTAAACTGTATTGACATGGTTTTCAAAGGGTACTGATAGTTTAAGTACCCGGGAATTTTAAACTCATTCTTCTTCATTCATCAATTATTGACCATTTGGCAAGTGCCAGTCAGCTTTAGGGCGACTGGCATTTTTTTTATCATGTTGATTTTTATCACATTGGTTGTTACTTAATGCCTATGCCCCACAGATAGGAGCTTAAACCAGCAGCAAATAGATTGATGGAAAGCAAGCGGATGGAAACAAGCTTTCAGTAAGGCCGGATGCGATTATGTATATCGCTGAAAATTAAATAAAAAAATCCGATGACTGTTAGCCACCGGATTTTTAACTCTATAAATAAAACTGCAAACGCTCAGGCTAATAATTCACGCTTTACCTGAGCTGACTATCAGTAACCTCAGTCTTCCACTGGGGAAACTACAAACAGCAGATCGCCTTGGGAGACCTGTTGGCCATTGCTGTTGAGGATCCGCTCAATGCGATATTTCTTATCCTCTGGATACAACTCGGCACCCTTGCGGTTGAAGCCTGCCAGTGTCACCTGAGAGAACATCTTCATCGCTTCGGTCAGTGCCAACGTCTGATCGACAGTCACTATGTCGCCTTCCTTGACGAAGTCGGCTTCGCCCGGTGCCGGAGAGGTATAGAAGATACCCGCGCCCTGAGCCAACACCTTGAGCTCGTTGGACTCACCCACACGCAGCGATTCAGTATCCACACCTTGAGTTTCGGCGGCGGCTTCCATTTCGGCGATCAGGGCTGGGATATCCAGCTCAGCCATCAGACGCGGCAGATAGTTGGTGTCATACACGCCTTCACGGAAGGTCTCGTCGGCCAGGATCCGCTTCAGCAGCGGGATGTTGGTGGCGATACCCTTGATGACCACCTGATCCAGATAGTCATACATCTTGGCAATCACATCGTCCCGGCTGTCACCGCGGATGATGATCTGGGCAATCAGGCTGTCGTAGTATGGCGATACTTCTTTGCCATCGGCCGCGATAGAGATGATTTCCACATCATCGCGCTCTGGCATCACGCACTCAGTGATAAGACCCGGGTTTGGCACCAGCTGCAGTATGCCCTGGCTATCCAGAGCTGCCTTCTCGGCTGTCACCCGCACTTCCATCGCATAGCCGATTTCCTGCGGCTGCAGATCTTCAATGGAGCGACCGGCTGCCACATCGAATTGCGCGCTGACGATATCAATACCGGAAGTCGCTTCGGTTACCGGGTGCTCTACCTGCAGACGGGTATTCATCTCCATAAAGTAGACTTCGTTGGCATCCAGGTTATAGATGAACTCAACGGTACCTGCGCCCATATAGTCGGTGGCATCACCCAGAGCACGGGTGTATTCCATCACTCTCTGCTTGAGTTCTTCAGGCAGCATGGTGGAACCGGACTCTTCAATCACCTTCTGGTTGTTACGCTGCACCGAGCAGTCACGCAGACCCAGTACCTTGGTGTTGCCGAACTTGTCACGCAGCAGCTGAACTTCAATGTGACGCAGTGAAGTCACATATTTTTCCAGGTACAGATCACCGTTACCAAAGGCGGCAGCCGCTTCCGTGGAGGTTTTCTGGAACAGGCCAATCATATCCTCAGGGCGCTTAACCACTTGGATACCCTTACCGCCACCACCTTGTACCGCTTTGAGCAGCACTGGGTAGCCGATTTCGTTGGCCACGTTAACCGCTTGCTCGGCGTTGGTCAGAATACCGTGAGAGCCTGGTACCACGGGCACATTCTGCGCCTGAGAGGTCTTGATGGCGTTGGACTTGTTACCCATGGTTGTCATCGAATGCACACTTGGGCCAACAAAGTTCACGCCGTTGTTCACACACAAGGCGGCGAATTGTGGGCTTTCCGACAGGAAGCCGATACCTGGGTGCAACGCGTCTACCTGCTCATACTCGGCCACTTTCAGCACTGAGTAAGCGTTCAGGTAGGACTCGTCGGAAGTGTTACCACCGAGACAAACCAGCTTGTCGTTTTCCTTGAGCATGTCGGCAGGAACCGACGTCATATCAGGATCGGACGCCACCAGTACCACATTGATGCCATTGTCGTGCGCCTTGCGGATCAGTTTCACCGCTGTACAGCCTCGGGCGTGTACCAGCACCTTGTCGATAGGCTTCATCAGGGCACGAGGATCGTCCTGAACTATCTCTTCGCTGACCTCTTCTACTTCAACCACCAGAGTCGACAGCGCGTTGGTCAGCACATCACCTATCTCGGCGCTTGGCATAGGCATCAGAGGATCTATGCTCTTGAGCTGTTCATCAAGTTGAGTGCTGAATGGGTTGTTGACCAGGCCATTCATCGCTCCGGGCACCTTGGACAGGTAGTTGGACAGAGTCGAAGTGGATGGCAGGTAAGCTGGTACCACCATCTGACCGGCAAACGGCATATTGGTACCGGACAGATAATAAGTCTGCACCAGAGGGTGAGTCACGAAGGATGCCTGCGCTCCACCGGTACAGTCACCGAAACCGAACATCAGCACAGGCAGTTCGTTGTCACGCACGAAACGGGTAATACGGTCGTTTACCACGGCCATGGAGAACAGCGCAGCAGCCCCTTCTTTGGTCTGCATACCGCCGGAGCTGATAAAGCAGATCACCGGCAGCCTGCGCTTGGCACACTCAATAAGCAGCGCAGAGAACTTCTCGGCACTGGCCATATCGAAAGCACCGGCCTGGAAGGCGGTGTTGGATACGGCAACCCCGACACGCAGCGCCTTGCCGCCATGTTCAAAGTCCGCCAGACCCGTGATCAAACCACAGGGGCGAATGCCCTTGTCGAGCGCATCTTCAATAGAGAGACGGAAGCCCGGGAAGTTGAGCAGGTTGGCCGACATCTTGTCGCCATTGATCTCATCGAAGTTCTTGAAGAACTTGGCGATGATATTTTCCCAGGTCATATTGCCGGCTTTCTTCTCGTCACGCAGCACCTTCTGGATCAGCAGATCCTGGTAACCCATGGTCAAACGGTTCCAGAAGTCCTTACGACGACCGATACGCACCGGGTTGATGGCACCTGTGTACTTGCCCTTATCCTCTTCGCTGTCGAAGTATTCCGGCAGCAGACGTTCAAAGAAGTAAGTCAAGATCACGAACAACGAATCGTTCAGCTGTGGGAAACCTACACTCTTCCACTGCTCTGTCTTGGTCAGCAGTTCGGCGCGGTTGGACTGTGACATGAAATACTTCAGCCACTTGTAGAACTTGCTCTTGTCGTTGGCGGTATCCTGAGTGGAAATCGCCCGGTCGATAGACTTGTGCAGCAAGCCATCAACAGACTGACGCGACAGGCTCTTGGCCATCATGGCTTCCTTGGCGATAGAGGCCAGGTTACCCACGACATTGTCGTACAGCGCGTTAAAGATCAGGATGTTGTAGCACTGCCAAATAAAGTCTTCACGCAGCTCTTCATTGACCACGACATCCAGTACTGTCAGTTGGTTCAGTTCAGGCCAAGGCGCCTGAGTCACTTCTGCCGGCAGAGTTTCCAGATAGTGGATAAGCCCCTTGAAGTTGTTGGCCGCATTACTCTTCCAACGGTGATACAAAGACCAACCAATGTTGAACAGCAGCGCCTTACGGGCCTTCTTGTAGTTCTCTTTCGGCTCACCCAGGATCAGACGGGTCAGCATGTTGCGCTCGGTGGAAACATCATCACGCTTGGAGATGAAGTTACTCCACAGCTTGTTGAGTTCTTCGTCGTAAACCAGCTTGTCCGGGCTGGACAGCCAAGCCTGGAACACCTTCTCCTGCTCCTTCTGGATCCTGGCCAACAGATCCCCTTCCGGCACACTCACCTTGGACAAGCGACCATACTGATCCATGGAGATGGAGTGAATACGGCTACGCAGAGTCAAATAACGCAGATAACGGTAGGCGCTGCCGAACAGGTTAAGGTGCATGGTCGGGCTGATGGCAACCGACATTTCCGAGTTGGATTCCAACGCCTTGAGGCTTTTGGAAGGCTCGAGGAAACGCTTAAGGCTGCGATCATAGTGTTCGCGCAGGTCATCGGATTCTTTTACAAACTGCACTGCGGCGCGTTCAATGGCTTCGATGGCGCTGATGATGGCGCGGCGCAGATTGTGCTGACGCTCGTCGCGATCATAAGGAGAGAAATCCACAATGCCGTCGATACAACCTGAGGTGTAGAGCTCTTCCGGGGACACGCCAACAGACTTGGCACACTCCTGCCATGAAAGGTTGTACTTGCGGGCAATGCTCTGCAGGCCCTGAGGCTGAATGGTGTTGAAAATACCATCGCGCAGCGACAACAGTATATTGGCCGCCGCCAGTGGAATAGCCCCGCCCGAATAACCGGCGCCAATCACTATCCCCAAAGTCGGTACATCGACGTTGGCACTTTCAGCAATCGCCTTGGAAATAGAATGCGCCTGGTTATGGCTATTGGCCACCTCACCAGCATCGGCTCCTGGGGTATCAATCAGGTAAACTATGGGCATGGACAATTCGGCAAAATGACGAATCGCCTCACAGGCCTGCAGGTGGTGCTCTGGCATCCAGGCACCGTTGGCCGTGGTGCGCTCCTGGGCAATAAAACCGATTCGGCGATTACGACCACCAAAGTTCAGCTCGATTTCGGCGCTGTAGAATGGGCCGTTGTGGCTCTCGGCGATCATCTTGCCTTTCAGATCAGCAATGATTCGCTTGGCACCTGGGCGGTTCTTGTCCTGGGTAGGCTGGATAACTTTGGCAACATAGCCATCCACATCCAACTGCGCCAATGACTTTAAGTTACTCTGGATGGCATCGTCATCCAACAGACCCTTTATCTCTTCTGAAAGGCTCTGTTTGCTGTGCTCTGGGAACAGCGAAAAATCCTTAGCCAAATGCTCCGCCTGCAAAAACAGGGGATCCGGAGTCTGGGCTTGAGTCGTGTTTGCGGGCTGCTTCTTGCTGGTCATCTATCGATCCTCTGCTAAGCCTCTGAAATTTTTTAGCCAGTAAATATACCTTTGTTATCCCGTCAAATGCCATTAAACTGCCTTAGACGCTATGTTCCATTTTTGAGACAGTAATAAAAACATGCCAGATTTGAATGGGATGCTCCTATTTGCAGCAGTGGTCAGAGCAGAAGGCTTCTCTCAGGCAGCCCGTGAAACCGGCCTGCCAAAGTCTACCATTAGCCGAAAAATCGCCCAACTGGAACAACAGCTTGGGGTCCGTCTGCTGCAACGAAATACCCGCTCAATAAGCCTCACTCAGGTGGGCGCGCTCTTTTATCAACACTGTGACAGCATCTGCAACGAAGTGGAAGCGGCAAAAGCCACAATCGAGAATACCCATAACGATGTTTCCGGTTCATTGCGGATTGCGATCCCGGTTTCATTCAGCCAAGAGTTAATCGCCAATCTCTGCAGCGGCTTTATGCGTCTCTATCCGGGGGTCGAACTGGATGTACAGTTTACCGATGCCGATGTGGGCTTGGTAGGCGAAGGCTATGATATCGCCATCAAGTATGGCCCACTGCAGCCTTCGGATCTTGTCGCCAGGCTCCTGTTTGAACGTCAGCCGATTCTGGTGGCAGGCCCCGGCTATCTCAAGTCCAAAGGAACGCCGGCAACCCCGAGAGATCTGGCCCGCCACGATGGTATCTTGCTGGGTACCTCCCGTTCGGCCCCCATCTGGCCGCTGGGCAAGGGTAGCCGCAAAACCATGGCCAGCTTCAGGCGCCGCACTCGGGTAAACAGTGCCATCATGGTCAAGCAACTGGCGCTGGATGACTTTGGCATCGCCATGTTGTCCCATTCGGTATGCAAGAACGAACTGGCCAGTGGCGCCCTGGTGCCGCTGCTGCAGGAGTGGCCCATAGAGCCCTTCAAGGTCTATGGCGTCTATTCCTCCCGTCGACAACTGGCGACCAATATCAGTGTATTTCTGGACTTCTTTACCAAGCGCTTCAACAGTCAGGAATCGCTGCAATCTTTGATGATGTAGCCAATCTTTGCAGATGAAAATAGGGCGAGGAATCAATAATACAGCACACAAGTTGGCCTTCTCTGACTTATTTTTTGGCTCTCTATATTCCAAGCCTGCCATACTCAAGGCAGTAGCAGTTCCTGCTTGAGCACCTGTTTCACCAGTTGTTGGCGCAACGGTAACTGGCTTGCGGAGGTCAGCTCCAGATTAATGGCGAAATAGACAGTGTTGTCGTCCAACTCCAACCAACCGACCCACCAACCTATGGCCGGCGTTTGCTGTACACCATAGCCTGTCTTGGCGCGAATGATATAGTCAGTACTCGCTTCGGTCAGCATCATCTGTTTGACAATTCGCTGGCTGCGCTCAGACACAGGCAACTTGTTGTCATGCAGTTGCTGCAGAAAATCCACTTGTTGGAACGCCGTTATCCTAAGTTGACCGTCGAGCCAGAAGCTGTCCGCTTGGCCACCGATATTCTGATTACCATATTCCAGTTGCCGCACCATAGCTGCCATCACTTTGGGGCCTATCTCCCTGGCCAGCTGCTGATACACAGGCACCACGGAGTACTTCATTGCGGTGCGAAAACTCTGATCCCGGTTCCAGGCAGCAATTTCCCGAACTTTTCCGTCCCAGCTAAAACGACTGGTTTCATCGCGCACCGCCCCGGTTTGCAACGCAATCAGGCTGGAGGGGATCTTGAAGGTAGAAGCAGGAATAAAGCCTTCGGCGGCGCGACTTAGATTGTTGGATAGCCCCAAAGAACGCTTTTGATCCCAAAGCAGCAAACAGCCTTTAACACCTGCAGATTCAAACAACTTGTCCCAGCGGTGTACCTCTTGCCAACCCTCGACCGTGACCTCAGAGCCGACTTCACTGACCTTGGTCTGCGCCGCTGCCACTGCCTGCGTTTGCTGAGCCAATAAACACAGCAACATGGGCAGCAGCAAACGCTTACTCAGGCGCTTTCTGTGCAAACCTTTATTCATCTCATTCCCCTTTAATTCCCGGCGGTCAAAGCAACAAGCATACAATCCTGGAATGAATAATTATCTGGCAAAGCCCTGCTCAATTGTGGCAACAATCTGGCAAGGCAACAGATAGCTTTCCTGTTGCTGGCGAGTGTTGCATACTTGAGGTAGGTCGGATAACGCAGAGAGCCAATGACTGTGCAAGCCACTCTCTACAAAAGAGAACGCCACGAGGACTTATTCGCACCTTCCCTAACTTTACAACTCTATAAGCGAAAGGAACTGCCATGTTTAAGCCCAGCCTGGCCATAACCCTGCTATCGGGTACTCTGGTTTCTCTGTCGGCTCAGGCCGGTGTCGAAGAGGATCGCCTGCCTGCCGCCAACGAAAAAATGCCTCAAGTGGTCCAGCGCTATCAGGCATTGACAGATGATCTGGTAACCAAATACCGCCAACATACCGATGAGCTCAAGGTTACCCAGATGGTGGCGCACCAGGGGCAACGCCTGTGGCAACAGGCGGTCAGAGATGTGCAGTCGGGTCACAGCGACGACCGCTCCCTTTACTGGAGCCGGTTGCAGATGCGAGCAGAGCTGGGCAAACAGTCGCCCAAGTTCAATATCGCCTCCTGGCAAAGAGAAATACTGACCAAGGCGGTGGAAAAGTCATCCCGAGGTTTCAGCGATATCGACTTTAAGGATGATGCCAGCATCAAGATACTGCTAACCGGATTCGACCCCTTCTTTCTCGATCGCAATATAGAGCAGAGCAACCCTTCAGGTCTGGTCGCCCTGGCATTGGATGGTTACCGCTTTTCGGTTAACGGCCGTCAGGCACAGATAGAGACAGTGATGATCCCGGTACGTTTCGCCGACTTTGATGAGGGCATCATAGAGTCGCTGTTGACCCCGGTTTATCGCGACAATAGTGTCGACATGGTGGTCACTGTCAGTATGGGGCGCAGCGACTTCGATCTGGAACGCTTTCCGGGCCGCAACCGCAGCGCCGAAGCTCCGGACAACCGCAATATTTTCACCGGCGCCAGTAAGCAGCGCCCTCTGCCCCCCAAGCTGGAAAACGATACCCTCAATGGCCCAGCGTTTGTCGAATTCTCCCTGCCGGTAGCGGCCATGCAGAGTATAAACGACCGCTGGAAGGTCAACGACAACCATACTGTCAGCACCCTTTCCCGTGGCGAGTTTCAGGCAAGCAGCCTGAGCGAACTGCAAAACAGCACTTCAGTGGAGGGGTCTGGCGGCGGTTACCTGTCCAATGAGATCTCCTACCGGGCTATCCTGCTGCAAAACCAACTCGGCAGCCGTATTCCCACCGGGCATATTCATACCCCGAGCATTGCCGGTTTTGAAGCCGATACCGAAGCGGCAATTGTCGAGCAGGTCAAAGCCATGCTGACAGCGGCGGCCAAAAGTTTATAATCCCTGATTCAACAGAGGCGCAGTTGCGCCTCTGTCTATTCGCCGTCAATTCATGCCAATTCGAGTTTCTCATGCTGAGTCAGTTGTTCAGAACCCTTAAAAGCGCCAGCACTTCTGAATACCATCAAGTGTCTGAGCCGCAACCTCAACCGGCCGACAGTGAAGCGCAGCTAGCTGTACTCGATGCAATAGAGCTTTGCTATCTCAAGGCGGAGGCCGCGCTGGGGCATGCGCTAAAGCGCCCTTCGGTCAGTTTTACCCTGCGAGGCCGCAGCGCCGGTACCGCTCATCCAACCGAGAACCGCTTGCGCTTCAATCCAGTGCTACTGGAGCAAAACCTGCACACCTTCACCCATGAGGTGGTTCCACACGAGATTTGCCACCTGCTCTGTTTCCAACTGCATGGCAAGACCCGACCTCATGGCAAGGAGTGGCAGAGCTTGATGCGGCGGATTTATGGCCTGGCGCCGCGTACCACTCACTCGATGGATATCAGTTCGGTCAAACCCAGGACCCTACCCTATCAGTGTGGCTGCGGCGAGGTGGAACTAAGCATCCGCCGTCACAACAAGGTCATGCGGGGTCAGGCTAAATATCAATGCCGCCGCTGCGGCAAACTGCTAAGCCCTCAGCCATCCTGAGCCAAGTTGCCAAGCCTGGCGGCTTCTTTTACTATCTGCAGCAACAATTTTAAGTCTGACACCTGAAGTATCGGCTGTCGGCATCCTTAGTTATGATTTTAGGGAACAGCGTGATTTCATTCCTTCAGCGGCCGCTTGTGGCCCTGTCGCTGCTTTTGGCAGCCTCTTCTGTGCTGGCATCGCCCAGCCATCCCAGCAGTTTTTCCGAAGCCAAAAAACGCGCCAGGACTATCTACAGCCAAAACCTGCCGGCAGTCAGTTTCTACTGTGGCTGCGCCATCAAAATGGAAGGCAAGAAATGGCAGCCTGACTTGGAAAGCTGCGGCTATCAAATCCGCAAACAGCAAACCCGCGCCAACCGCATAGAATGGGAGCACATAGTACCTGCCTGGGAGTTTGGCCATCAGTTGCTGTGCTGGCAAAACGGCGGTCGCAAGAACTGCAGCCGTAACGATGAAACCTTTAAGCGCATGGAGGCCGACCTGCACAATCTGGTGCCTGCCGTGGGTGAGGTCAATGGCGACAGATCCAACTTCAGATTCAGTCAGTGGAACGCCAAGCCAAACCAATATGGCCAGTGTCAGATGACCATCGACTTCAAGGGCCGTAAGGCAGAACCACCGGCGCAGGCAAGGGGCCGCATCGCCCGAACCTACCTTTATATGCAGCAAACCTATGGGCTCAAGATAGCCTCCAGCCAATTAAAGTTATTCAAGGCTTGGGACAAAAGCTATCCAGTTGATACTATTGAATGCCAACGAGATCAGGCGATTGCCGCCTCTCAGGGCAATCACAACCCATGGGTGCAGGCTGCCTGCAGCCAAAGTGCCTTCAGTGGCAGAACACATTAAGCCTAAGGAACACAGAGCATGAGAGTGCCGAGAATTTATCACCCAGGCCCGATAACCGCGGGGCAAGTCCTGTCATTGGATGATGATGCCAGCGCCCATGTCGGCCGAGTGCTGCGGATGTCCAGCGGCGAGCAGATAAGCCTGTTCAACGGTGATGGCAAAGACTATCCGGCCACTATCATCAGCGCCGGAAAGAAAGCCGTGGATGTACACGTGCTGTCTGCCATGGACAATCCCTCTGAGTCCCCCCTGGATCTGCACCTAGGGCAAGTGATCTCCCGCGGCGATCGCATGGACTTCACCTTACAAAAATCGGTAGAGTTGGGGGTTAACACCATCACACCACTGTTTTCAGAGCGTTGCGGCGTTAAACTCAGCGGCGACAGGTTGGAAAAGAAACTGCAGCAGTGGCAAAAAATTGTTATCAGCGCCTGTGAGCAATCCGGCCGTAGCCGGGTTCCTGAAGTGAGACCCGTCATGGAGCTGGCCGCTTGGTGCGCCGAGCCGACGACGGCATTAAAACTCAATCTGCATCCCAGAGCCGCTCACGGCATCAATGGCCTTGAGCTGCCAAACAACAAGGTGCGTCTCTTGATAGGTCCGGAAGGCGGCCTGTCGGAGCAGGAAATCACCATGACAGAAACCCAGGCATTTACCGAAGTTCTGCTCGGCCCCAGAGTACTGCGCACCGAAACCGCGGCACTAACCGCCATTACCGCATTGCAGCTCAGATTCGGCGATCTGGGTTAACCATTTTCCGCCCGGTGGGCGTAACGAATAAAGGAAAGGCATCATGATCAAGCTCGGCATAGTGATGGACCCCATCAAAGATATCAACATCAAGAAAGACTCCAGCTTCGCCATGTTGTTGGCGGCGCAGTCCCGCGGCTATGAGATCTTCTATATGGAGATGCAGGATCTGGCGCTGCTGCAGGGTGAAGCCTGGGCCAAGATGCGGCCACTCAAGGTTCAGGAAGATCCCACTGATTGGTATCAGTTGGGTGAAGCAACCGACACGCCGCTCAAGGAGCTGGATGTGATTCTGATGCGTAAGGACCCACCGTTCGATACCGAATATATCTATGCCACTTACATGCTGGAGCGCGCCGAAGAAGCCGGGGTATTAATAGTCAACAAGCCACAGAGCCTGCGTGATGCCAATGAAAAGCTGTTTACCGCCTGGTTCAGCCAGTTTACCCCCACCACACTGGTCAGTAGTGACCCGCAGCGGTTACGCGCTTTCCATGCCCAACATGGCGATGTGATCCTCAAGCCGCTTGACGGTATGGGCGGCACATCCATATTCAGGGTCAAGCAGGACGATCCCAACCTGGGGGTTATTATAGAAACCCTGACCAACTACGGCCAAAACTATGCCATGGCCCAGGTATTTATTCCCGAAATCACCAAGGGCGATAAGCGTATTCTGGTCATCGACGGCGAGCCTGTGCCCTACTGTTTGGCGCGGATCCCCAAGAAAGGCGAAACCCGCGGCAACCTGGCGGCCGGTGGCAGCGGTGTTGCCCAGCCTCTGTCAGAAAGTGACTGGGCCATCGCCAGAGCCCTGGGCCCAGAGCTTAAAAAGCGCGGCCTGATCTTCGTCGGTCTGGATGTGATTGGGGATAAGCTCACCGAAATCAATGTCACCAGCCCCACTTGCATCAAAGAGATTGAAGCGGCTTTCGATGTCAATATCACCGGCATGCTGATGAATGCCATTGAGCAAAGACTGCAACAAAAACAACAAGGATGAGACTCTGATGAAACTGAGCCAACTCACGGGCGCATTGCTGGGTCTGGCATTGCTGCTGCCACTGGCAGCCGATGCCAATCAGTTGCCCAATCCCGCCCCTTCCAGACCCCAAAATATCGTGATCATGGTCGGTGATGGCATGGGGCCGGCTTATACCAGCGCCTACCGGTATTTCAATGACAACCCGGATACCGAAGAGATAGAACAGACGGTATTCGATCGCCTGTTGGTCGGTATGGCCAGTACCTACCCCGCCAGAGTCAGCGGCTATGTCACCGACTCGGCCGCCGCGGCAACTGCGCTGGCAACCGGGGTGAAAAGCTATAACGGCGCTATCTCGGTCGACACCCAAAAGCAACCCATCCCGACCATAATGGAAAAGGCCAAGCAGCGGGGAATGAGCACAGGAGTGGCGGTCACTTCCCAGATAAATCACGCCACGCCGGCGGCCTTTCTGTCTCACAGCGAAAGTCGAAAAAACTATGTCGAGCTGGCCAACAAGTATCTGGAGACGGATGCCGATGTGATGCTGGGGGGCGGCCAGAAATACTTCGATCAGGAGCTGCTGGCCAAGTTTGATGCCAAGGGCTATCAAATTTTGCAGGAGTTCAGCGCGCTTGAAAGTATCACACAGCCCAAGGTAATGGGCCTGTTTGCCGAAGTGCAATTGCCCTGGGTGCTGGATGACAAGAACGGCCATCGCCTCAGCGCCATGACAGGCAAGGCGCTGGAGCTCTTGTCACAAAACAACAACGGCTTTGTATTGCTGGTCGAAGGCAGCCTGATCGACTGGGCCGGTCACAATAACGACATCGCCGCTGCCATGGCGGAGATGGATGAATTTGCCCGTACCATGGAAGTGGTCGAGCAGTTCGTGCGCCAAAACCCCAATACCCTGATGGTGGCCACCGCAGATCACAATACCGGCGGTCTCTCCATCGGCAGCAAGGGCAAATATGCCTGGAATCCAGAGGTGCTCAAGGGGCTGTCTGCCAGTATTGATACCCTGGCCGCCGCGGCGTTGACCGCAGAAGACTGGCAAGCACCGCTGGCTCAAGGCCTGGGCTTTGAGCTGGAACCGGCGTTGCTGGAGCAGTTGACCAAGGCCAGAATGCAAGGCAAAGAGACGCTGGCCAGCGCTATCAAACAGGAAGTAGATCGCCGCTCCAATACAGGCTGGACCACTGGCGGCCATACCGGCACAGATGTGCAGGTGTTTGCCACAGGCCCGGGCGCCGAACTGTTTATCGGCAACCAGGACAACACGGATATCGCCTCCAAACTGATAAGCCTACTGCCCAAGGGGCAAAGGGCTGCTCAATAATGCTTAACCATAAAAAAGCGGCTGCGGCCGCTTTTTTATGGTTGCTGACTATAACGCTTGCCCGCTGCCACCACTGATTGGCTATAATGCGCAGCAGATTTTATCCTTGGAAGTTCTCCTATGTTGCTGACACCGCCATCGCAATTACTGCTGCGCAACAGTGCGCTTTTTGAAGGCCAAAGCCTGCTGCTGCTCAACCATGAAAGCGACAGCTGCGCCAGAGAGCTTTTGAACCTGTGCCCCAGAGTCGATGCCCTGGCGCTGGATTTCAATCACTTCCAACAGCTTAAGTCGCAAGCCAAGACCGAGCTTCATTGTTACTTTGGCCACCAGTTGCCCCATACTGACAGGTTCGAGACAGTTGTGGTCTACTACCCTAAGGCCAAGCCGCTGCTCGCTTATCTGCTGGAACTGGCAGCGCTGCACCTGCAACCGGGAGGCCAGCTGCTGGTCATAGGGGAAAACAAAGGTGGGATAAAGTCGTTTGCCAAGCAGCAAAGTCACTGGTTCAGCAATCCGATCAAACTGGACAACGCCCGTCACTGCCTGCTGTTTGCCGCCGAGGCCATCGCCAGCCCAACTGCGCTGGATATTGAGACCTATGTCAGTCATTACAGCTTGCCCACTCCCCAAGGGGATGTGCAAATCTGCAATATGGCCGGAGTATTCAGTGAAAAACGTCTGGATCTGGGCACAGAGCTGTTGTTGTCCCATCTGCCCAAGCTTGAGGGCCGGGTATTGGACTTTGGCTGCGGCGCCGGAGTGATTGCGGCCGCCCTGCTCAAAGCCCAGCCGGAGCTGAGCCTGGAATGTGTCGACATCAATGCCATGGCGCTGCTGTCCTGTGAGCTGACCCTAAAGGCCAATGGCCTTAGCGCCAAGGTCTATCCATCAGATGGCTTGAGCGCCACCCAGGGCGAGTTCAATGCCATCATCTCCAACCCGCCGTTTCACGATGGTTTGGCGGCAACTACCCATATTGCCGAAAGCTTTATCACCGACAGCGCCAAAAAACTCACAGACAGAGGAGTATGGCAGATAGTGGCCAATCGTCACCTGCCATACAGCGACACAATAGCGGCCCATTTCGGCAAGGTGAATGTCATCGCCGAAAACAACAAATACAAGCTTTACCGGAATACCAGTGACAAAAAGTAACGCCGAAAAATTTTGGTAACTTTTCGCTAAGAGATCAAAGATTTTTATAAGTATTCAGGGCTATTATCTTTTGAATAACTGCTAATGGGATGTTAACAACAGGCTTCGTTTCGGCGAGCTTATGTTGTTATACTCAATAGCAGTCGGAAAAATAATAATAGTACCGTTCCGCACAGGAGTTGACTCAGTCGATAAGAGCCCCTGTTTTCCTGTTATGTCATGGCACACACCATGGACAAACAGTTTCTTACTCGAGTGGCAAACATATTCAAGCTCCAAAGGAAAGGTATAACTAACCTGGATACTCTAATATGCTGGCGCCGGATCTCGTTGAACTCAGCAGTAACATGCAATTTGCCGAGCTGAGGCTCATCCCCAAAACCCATGGTCCCGTTACCGAGGAAGCCATTCGTCATCTGCTGGCATTACCTGACTTTGCCAAACTTTACCCCCTGGACAGTCAAATTGTTAAAGCCGTCAAAGAGATCAACAAGCTCTATGCCGAAGAAGATGGCCAATTCGAGCAATTTTTTCAGATAGCCGAGCGTCGTGACGGCCAGATATCACTCCAGCCGAGCAAGGATAAGATGCAAGCCGCCATGACCCTTACCGCCGCCTGGGGCGGTAAAGAGATCACCCTGCCGGACATTCTTCGCCGTCTCAAGGAAGATAAGATCTGCATGGGACTATCGAAAATCAAGATAGAAACCATGCTCAAACGCCTGAAGCAGAGTAAACCCGGTGAAACCATAGAAGGCATAATTGCATGTGGCAAGGCCGCAGTGAACGGTAGCCATGCCAAATTGGATCGCAAAGTCCCCCTGGCCCGTGAACGCCTGTTGCACCCTCAGGAGCGGGAGGATGGCACTGTGGATATGCGTAACTTGGGCGCCGTCATCATGGTCAATAGCGGCGATATTTTGATGGAGAAGATCCCCGCCACCCAAGGTACCCCAGGCTACAATGTCTTCGGTGAAGTACTGCCGGCCAAGCCAGGTAAAGAGTTGGAGATGGTGGTAGGTAAAGGTACAGAACTCAGCGCCAAAGACAGCAATAAGCTTATCGCCACTGTAGCCGGTCAGCCGGTGGAGATCCGCAACGGCATGCAGGTGGACGATGTGCTGCAGATAAAAGATGTCGACGTGGGCTATGGCAACGTCGACTTCAAGGGCAGTATCCTTATCAGTGGCGACGTCCATGAAGGGATGCAGGTCAAGAGTAGTGGTGATATCACTGTGATGGGCTTTGTCGACTCGGCGTCCCTGACGGCAGAGGGAGATATCACCGTCAGCAAGGGGATTATAGGTCGGCAGATCCGCACCAATGAGCTATCGACCCAAATAAGAGCCAAAGGGCAGATTTCGGCCCAGTTTGTGCAATATTCTGATCTTCAGTGCCAAGGCGATATTCTGGTAACCAAGCAGCTATTGCACAGCTACAGTTGCACCGATGGCAAACTGATAGTCAGCGATGCCAACGGCCGTCGCGGAGACCTGGTGGGCGGAATAGCCAAGGCAGAAAAAGGTATCAAGGCCGTCGCCATAGGCGCCACAGCCGATACCAAGACAGATCTCTTCTGCGCCATGCGTTTGGGGGAATACCGCCAAAACCTCAAAGAACTCGAAGAGAGTGTTAGGGTTCTGGTAGTAGCCGGGCTGGAGATGGAAGCCCGGCTGAGAAAACTGCCGCCCAAGAGTGAATGGCAAACAGATCCTACCATGGTCGAACAGATCAAAATGATGCTGCAAGAGAAACATCGTGTCGATGATGAGCGGCTGCGGGAAGAAACCGAACTCGATCTTCTGAAGGCGGAAACTGAAGGTTACTATCGCCATTACTTTGTCGAAGCCCTGAAGCATGTCTACTCCAATGTGGAAATTCACATAGGCCCGGCACAGCAGCGCACTCAAAGGGAACACGGCCCCTGCGTGATTGAAAACCAAAATGGAGAAATCCACTTCGATTACAGCAATCGCGGTTAACCTCAAAGCCGTACGGCTATGGCTCAATCTGACCGGGAAGAAATCATAGCAACACCAAGTCACTGTGTTATGGTATCGGGAACAGCTTATGCGTGGAGCCCCTATGACACAGCCCACCTGGCCCGCCATTCTAAAACCGGCAGATTCAGACGAACTCCTGTTCCTCGAGAATGAAAGAGACTGGTTGGAGTATATCTGCCTGCATCAACACCTGAGTTGCCAGGGCGACCAACTGATAGATTCCGGCGGCTTATGCTATCCCATACTTCCAGCCACTCGCAGCAACGAACCTGTGCTGGCCTCATTGCCGCAAATAGGCCCTAGCCAGTCTCGACTCGAACTCAAAGATCTCAAGCTGTTGGTGCAAAAGCACGCCGCCGCGCTCGGCAGCTGCTGCGTGGCCAAATTGGCCTTTATCACTTTTCCACAAGGGCTGGAGATGGTGCGTTATCTCGACAATCTCTGACAAAGCCCTGCGCCCACGGGTATAATCGGCGCGTTTTCTCTCACCGGAGTCATAGATTTGCAACTTCTGAAAATAGATTGCTTAGGGAAGCCTCTGAGGCTGGAAGGTTCCATGGCAGGTTGGCAGCAACTCTTTTGGGATAACCAATTGGTATCACAACAAGCCGCCAGCGCCAATGACCAAGGCAGCGGCCGCCATGAGTTCAGTCTTAGTCGCACCGATGGCAGCAGCATCAAGGTACGCCTGGAAACCCAGCTCAACTGGCAACCCTTTGAGCTGAGCTATCGTTTGCTCATCGATGAACAAGTCACAATTGAAGGCAGGCGCAACAGCAAAGATATTGAGCGGCAAACACCGGACATAGCGCCGGTGAAACAGCAGAAACTGAGTCTGGTGGGGCTGGTGTCTCTGGGCTTCAAACTGCTCAAGAGCGCCAAGGTGATCAAGGTCGTACTGGCCGGGGCCAGTATTGCCGCTTATTCTTGGCTGTTTTCACTGCAGTTTGCCCTTGCCCTTATTGCCTGTCTGGTGTTTCACGAATACGGCCATATCCGGGCGATGAAGTATTTTGGTATGAAAACCAAAGGTATCTACCTCATTCCCTTTATGGGCGGCCTGGCCTTGTCCGATGAGAAGATCAACACCCGCTGGCAAGATGTGGTGATCTCCATCATGGGGCCAACCTTTGGCCTGTTAATGTCCCTGGCGGCACTCGTGGCCTACTGGATCACGGGCAATCCCTTCTTTGCCGGATTGGCGGCCTTTAACGCCTTACTCAATCTGTTCAACCTGTTGCCAATTCTGCCGCTGGACGGCGGACATATTCTCAAGAGCATCAGCTTTTCAATGAACAGCGCCATCGGCCTTATCGCCTGTATTCTCGGTGCCGCCATCGGAGTATTTATCAGCTACAGCCTGGGGCTAGCGCTGCTGGGGTTCCTGTTGCTGATAGGCAGCGCCGAGATTCTGTTTGAGTGGAAACAGCGTCATCAAAGCCATCTGTTGCCGCTGGACAGGTATGGGCAAGTGTTTTCCCTTATCTGGTATCTGTTAACCGTGGCGGCCCTGGTAGGGGTTATCTGGCATCTGGCGGGTAGCGGAGATGATATGCTGGGATTGCCACTCAAAATATTGCAGAGCTGATGCAATATGGCAAACGGCTGCAACAAAGCAGCCGTCTGTAGCCTATGTCAGTTAAACGGAACCGGATGGTATCTCACCTAAATCACCGTTTTGGTAGTCACGAATGGCCTGCAGGATCTCCGCCTGGGTATTCATCACAAAAGGCCCCATCTGCACCACGGCCTCACCAATAGGGTTACCGGCCAGAATGAGCAGGCCTGCGCCCTTGAAACCGGCTTGCAGCTCGAGAGGATAACGACTGTCGAGCAGCAACATATTACCGGCGGCCAGTTGTTTGCCATCCGGCAGTTGCAATTCACCACTGTGCAAATAGAGCGCCAGCCGCCCCAGATGACTGAGTTCCAACTCGGCTTGGGCATCAGGCGCCAGCGTCAAATCGGCAATCGCCGCATCGCCGGCCAACCCGGTCAAGGGAGCACTGGCTTCAGTACCGGCGAAACGCCAGTCACCGGCCAGCAGTCTCAGGCTGGCGCCGTCAGTTTCAAGCTGTTGGTGTTCATCGGCAGCGCTATCCTGATACCTGGGCGGCCGCATCTTGTCCTTGGCCGGCATATTGAGCCAGATCTGAAAGCCATGCAGCCCCTCTTTGGCATCGGCCAGCGGCATTTCGGAGTGGACCACACCGCGGCCGGTACTCATCCACTGCACCTTGCCTTCGCGGATGGCGCGGACATTGCCCAGTTGATCCCTGTGCTCAAAGCCGCCCTTGCGGATATAGGTAAAAGTTTCCATACCGCGGTGGGGATGCGGCGGAAAACCGCCGAGATAATCGCGTTCATCGTCGGAGCGGATCTCATCCAGCATCAGATAAGGATCCAGCGCCAGAGCCAGAAAATCGGCGACCCGGCTGATATTGACCCCATCGCCGTCAGAGGTGGGTTGCGCCGGCAGTATTTGCAATATTTTCATCATTGGGCTCCTTCACTTTGGAATAGCCCCAGCTTACTGCCGACAAATAACAACAAAAAGCGCATTTATCCGCTATGAGTCTTCGACTTTATAGAAAGGTCACACCCACCAATAGCGCACCACATGGAAGAAAACCGGCGCAGCAAAACAGACAGAATCCATCCGATCCAGCATGCCGCCGTGGCCCTCTATCATATGGCCCCAATCCTTGACGCCGCGGTCACGCTTGATGGCCGACATCACCAGTCCTCCGGCAAAGCCGAGCAGGTTCACCAGTAAAGCTATGATTGCCGCCTGCCAGGGGGTGAATGGGGTGATCCAAAACAGCGAAGTACCCACCAGCGTCGCCAGCAATACCCCACCGACCAGGCCTTCGAGGGTCTTGGAGGGCGACAGCTTGGGTGCCACCTTGCGTTTGCCAAACAGCTTGCCACAGCAATACTGCAGCACATCGGAGAGTTGCACCACCAGAATGAGCCAGGCGATCAGCAGCAAGTTACGCCCTTCATAGCCCTCAATCTTCAAGGTCATCAGCGCCGGCACTGACGAGACACAATAGACGGCTATCATCAGCCCCCACTGCACCTTGGCGGTACGCTCAAGGTAACGTGTAGTATCGCCGCCAAGTGCTGCCAGAATCGGCATCAGCAGGAACAGATACACGGGAATAAAGATACTGAACATGCCGTACCAATGGATGGCGATCAGCAGATACTGCACCGGCAAGGCAAAATAGAAGGCGGCGACCAGGGCTGGATAATCGCTGGCCCGGGTCGGTGTCAGGGTTAAAAACTCCCTGAGCGCATAGAAAGATACCAGGGCAAACAGCAATATCACCCCATAGAGCCCGAACAGGAAGGCTATGCCTATGGCCAGCACCATCATCCACCAGGCATCGATTCTGGCATTGAGATTGGCAATAACAGCGTTGTTGCCCTTACGCCAGGCCAGCAAACGGCCTATCAGGGTCGCTACCACCAGCAGTAGGCCTATGCCGGCAAACAACCACAGTGTCTGGTTCATACTTCCTCCCGTGACATCGCCAATAGTGCCAAACGCAAACGCTCGAGAAAGGCCACCTTGGATTCCTGCGGCTGCAGCTTGATAGGCGTGCCAAAACTCAAAGTGCAGAGCAGCGGCAACGGCAGATAACGCCCCTTGGGCATGGCGCGATTGAGGTTGGCAATCCAGACGGGGATCAGCTCCAGATCCGGGCGCGAGTGTGCCAGATGATAGATTCCACTCTTGAACGGCAACAATGGCGCCTCGCTCAGATTACGGGTTCCTTCCGGGAAGAAGATCAGCGAGTCGCCCTCGGCCAGCGCCTTTTCCACCGGCGCCAAGGGATTGCCCTCACCATGGCTCTCTCTTGGAATAAGCACGGCATTGAATACCCGCTGAATAATAAAGCGCCTCAGCGCCGTCTTCTGCCAATACTCGGCGCCGGCAACCGGACGAGTCTTGCGTCTCAGCAAGGCAGGCAGTGATGCCCACAGCAACACAAAGTCACCGTGACTGCTGTGATTGGCAAAGTAGAGCCGCTGATTGTGATTGGCGCGGCAGTCAAGCCACAGGGCACGGGCACCTGTGACCAACCTGGCGGCCGAGGTGATCCCAAAGGCGGTCAATCCCGCGAGCCAGCCGATTAGGGTATCCATAGATAAGGGTAAACTCCTCTTACAGGAAAAAGCGCCAGACGAGTAACAACATCAGCGCCGCGGCCTGCCCGGCAAAGCAGAGGAACAGACGCTTTAGCAGCGCCTGCGCCCCTTGGGCGCGCTGCAGCATACTGCGACCGGCCTGTTCTTCTTTAAGCCAGCCGAGCTGCTGCATGCTGTGATCCAGACGTTCGCAGGAATGCTCCCCTGCCAGAGCGGCAAACAGCTTGGCATCCAGCGCGACTCTAAGGCCAAAATACTGTCCGCCCAGCCCGAAAAGCACCATCAACAGGGCGCTGAGCAGTTCCGACCACCCTTGAAGCTTGCCGCCCCAGAGAAGCAGCAAAGGTGCCAACATCAAAACGGCACTGAACCAGCGCAGCGGCGCGGCATTGCCCAATAAAGTGGCCACCAATTTTGCCAGATCCCGCTGCTGCGACTCAGGCATGTTGCACCTCTGGCGGGCAAAAACCGGACTTGAGCCGCTCCAGGTAAGCCAGAGTCTCTGGCTTGAAAACCACCTTGGGTCTGACGGCGGCAATCATCCTTGCGGCATCCAGGGCACTGCCGGCCCGACCGCTCAGCAGCAACCAGGCCGCCAATACCAGGGCGCTACGGCCATAACCCAAGGCGCAACATACCAGTAGAGTACCTGAAGTGCGCAAACACTCGAGCCGCCTGACCGCTTCCAGGCACTCCTGTTCATCCGGCAAGCATAAATCCAGCATGGGCATGGGCTGATACCATTTGAGCTTGCCTTCGGTCATCCCCCGAACAGGTGTCAGCAAGGCCTTGCCCGAATAGGGGAAAGGTAACTCGGCGCAGAGATCCAATATGGCATCATATTGCTGCGCTTCACTCATGGTGGGCATGCGCCCGAGCCAAACCCCGGGCAGTACCTCTTGCGCCGCTACCTTGCCAGCGGTCCAGAAACGGATATTGAGCCAGGCAAACAAACGATAAGGTAACAACAGCCAGCGACTGGCGAAGCTGGGATGGCCCAGCTCACTCTTTTGAAAACCCGCGGCGGCAAACAGGAGATAATTGAGCGCCACCATGGCCAGCGCCAAGGCCAGCCAAAACAGCAGCATGCCAAAGAGACTCATGGGCCAGAGCAAGGCCGCGAGCAGCAGCAAGACGGCGCCGACGCCATAAGCCGCTGCCAGCTTGAGCCTGCAAGGTTCCCTCGCCAAACTCAAGCGGCTGAACGAATGTCGCGGCCACAGCCAGAGGCAGAACAGACCGGCCGCCAGCCCTGTGGGCAAGTCGATAAAATGATGTTGCCAGGTCGTCAGCACCGACAGGCCAATCAAGGCAAACCAGCCGTGGAGCAGATAACGCCAGGGGCCCTTGGTCCGCTGACTGTATTCACTCCAGAGCACCACCAAGAGGGCGATGTGCAAAGAGGGCGCCTGATTGAAAGGCTTATCAAACCCCATCAGGAGATCGAACAAACCACCAAAAACGCCGTCGAGCGGCGGGCGCTCAAAACTGAATTTAAGTGGCCAGATGAGAAAACAGCCGATACACAGAAGCTGTACGCTCAGCAGCCTGAGCCCCAGTCTGTCTATCCCCTTGCGGCTGAGGGGGAGCAGAAACGCCAGGCCGTAGAGAAGATCTATCGACCAGTAAGGCACTATGGTCCAGGGCCAAAGCGGAATGGCGTGCTCCCAGGAAAACACCAGACTGGGAACCTCACTTTGCTGCGAGGCATACCAATTGGCAAAACCATAGCTGGCAAAGAAAAACGGCGCCAACAAGGCCAGCCAAAGCAGGCCCCGGCGAATGGTACCGACCTCGCGTCGACGGGCGGGCAGCTCAGGCATCAGTCGGCCTTACGCGCCATGGACACGGTAAATATGCCCCACTCATCCACTCTTTGAGTCAACTTGTGAAAGCCGTTGGCTTTGGTCAGTTGATCCATCTCCTGCTGACTGCGGCGACGCATCACCCAAGGCTGACCGTCTCTGTGGCTGGTCAGGGCCCGGCCGATGAATTCCAGCTGTGGATGCCAGGGCTGGCCCGTGTAGATAAGCAGGCCTCCGGGCGCCAGCGCCGCGGCAATACCCGCCAGGGAGCGGGACACCATCTCATTGTCACCAAACAGCTCGTAGAGGCCGGAGACTACCGCCAGGGTTGGTTTGGGCTCGACCGCCGCCAGCGAATCAAAGTCGAAGGCATCGCCCTTTTCAAAGCGCACTATGTCACTGAGGCCAAGCTCATCGATGAGAGCGCGGCCGTCGCGGATATTGATATCACTGTAATCACGCAGCAGCACAGAATCGGGCTTGATATCGCTGTTCGCCAGGCTCTCCAGCAGATAGCGGCCATGCCCAGCGGCCACATCCATCAAATGCAGCGGCTTTTCTTCCTTTCTCAGCGTCGACAGCGCCTGCGCCAGCAACTCTTCGATATGGCGTTTACGCTGGCGTATGCCGCGCCAGCCAATGGCATTGAGATATTGTTTGTCGACAAAACGGCCAAACTCCCCCTTGCCGGAGGGGGTGTTGCGATAGACATAGTCCAAGGTGCTGCCCGAGTCGAAGCCGCGCTCGAAACCCAGGGCGATACCCTCTGAGTATTTCTCCCCCAGTTTCATCACTGCGCGGGTGGCTTGCCAGTATTTGGCCTGCCAGGAAGCCTCGGGCAGAGGGGCGGCGAGCGATTCACTTTCGGCGCAGCTCGGGCCGAATTTATCTTGCTGCAACAAATTCACAGCCGCCTGTGGCGAGGCGATATTGGCCCGCAGGAAGCGTCTGATCCTGGCTATCGGGTCGGCCCGATCCAGCTCTCCCAGGGTGTCATGGTAAAAACCGGGCAGCAGGTGCAATTCTTTACGCTGGGAACCCAAACGCTCAAAAAACTGTTGCTGCGGCTGGCGCCGAACCACATAGTCGGCGCCCGAGATCAGTACCTGAGTCGGTACAGTAATCGCCTGGGCATTGGCCACCACCCTTTCGGCGGCATCATAGAGTCCCAACAACACATTGACCGAGATCGGCCTGGCGATCAGTGGGTCAGTCTCAAAGCTGTATTGTCTGGCGGGGTCATGGGTCAACAGCTTGGCCTTAACATAGCTGTTGACGAAAAAGTTGCCCTTGAGGTTCCTCAGCAGCTTGAGCCCAGGGATAGCAAAAGGCACATAGAGCTTGACGCTGAAGGCCGGCGACGCCAGCACCAGCGCACGAATAGAAGGCGCATAGTCATGCACCCAGGTGCTGGCCAGCACGGCGCCGACACTTTGGGCCACCACACACAGCTGCTCTTGGCTGAAACCATGTTTGCGCTCTATGTGTTCCACAAAGGTCTGAATGTCGCGGACACTGGTACCGAAGGAGGGGCTGTCGCCTCTGGCGCCCGGTGATTGCCCATGACCACGGGCGTCCCAAGCGAAAAAAGCCTGCTCAGGCAGCGCCAATTCATCCACCAGGTGCGCCATTCGACCACCGTGTTCATGACCACGGTGAAACAGCAACACGGCCCCGGGATCCTCTTGTTCATTGGTTTCCAGCGCCGGCCAGAAACGATAAAACAGCTGGAATCCATCATGGGTAGTAAAAAAGTGTTCCTCGGGTACCCTTGCGGCATTATCCATATAATTCATTCCTTTGATAAACAACTTAACTTGCGCTCTCACCCTGCTTCAAACCGGATTTTACCCGATTGAATATGGTCAGGCAGAGTAACAGGATAACCAATGACAAAATCAAATTGAGCCAGAATGGTGTCAACCAACCCAAGGCGACGGCCAGCCCCAGAATACCGAAGACAAACGCGCGATCGCTCTTGCCCATGGGGCCATCATAGCGGCGCTCGGCTCCCACCATCAGGCCGAGCACCCCGGCGTATTCACTGGCAATGGCCAGTAAGGTCAGGGCGATCACCAGTGCAGGTTCCACACCACCGAGCAAGGCAAAAGGCAGATAGAGTATCGCATCCGAAACAATATCGGCGAGCTCATTGAGGTAGGCGCCGAGACGGGATTGCTGCCCAAACTCGCGGGCCAACATGCCATCTATGGCATTGAGCGCCATTCTTTTCAGCATCCAAATCGGGATGAGGGCAAAGAGCCAAGGATGAGGCCAGATAAGCAACAGGGTTCCCAGCAGTATAGAACCCAGCGCCGCCAATACCGTGACTTGATTGGCGCTGACGCCGCGCTGATACAGACGGGTAACCAGTGGCCTCAGTAGGTCCTGAAAGCGGGATTTCAACTGATAAACAGACAAACTCATTGGCTACAACATCCTAATCGAGAAAGAAAAGTTCTCACAGTCATCCTTGAATCTCGCGCAAATGACCAAAGTGCACTATGCCTGATTTTTAATATGCTTCAAAGTGCTTGAGGGAAAAAGCCGCGGCTGAATCACGACTCAACCGCAACGCCTCCGACAAGGGGAAAATGCCACTGCACCTCTCTGTATCCAGTCTATTGATTCTCTGCTTCGATTGGCTTTAGGGTTAAAGCCAAATGTTCCAGCTGATAGATAGCCATGAATGGCCCAATCAAGTTGCCAAGCCCCAATAGGCATTTGGAATAGCCAGCGCTGACGTTCATTCAACCAAAATAAATACAACAAATTGATACTTTTAATAATTTAAGCAGACTAGCGTTTCAGACAACCAAACACAGCCCCGCGCCCAGGATGGTGTAGACGTAGTGTTGCACTCACCTTCTATCATGCTCAAAAAGGATTAACCAAAATTAATTCAGCATTCCACCCAAGTTATGCTGCAATAGGCCCAAGTTAAACCCACTTTGAGACCCTTGGTTCACCACTATGGAACTTTTGCTCGACCCACACATATGGATCGGACTCTTTACCCTTATCATCCTCGAGATAGTTCTCGGCATAGACAACCTGGTATTTATTGCCATTCTGGTTAAAAAACTCCCTCAACATCAAAGAGACAAAGCCCGGGTCATAGGCCTGTCGCTGGCTCTGTTGATGCGCCTTGGCCTGTTGGCCGTGGTGTCCTGGCTGGTCACCCTCAACCAACCTTTATTCAGCCTTGCCAATTTCAGTTTTTCCGGACGGGATCTGATCCTGATATCCGGGGGGCTGTTCCTGCTGTTCAAGGCCACCAGTGAACTGCATGAACGGCTGGAGTCCAAAGAGCCGGAAATTGGCCAGAAAGTCGCCTACGCCGGCTTTGGCATAGTTGTGACCCAGATACTGGTGCTGGATGCGGTATTTTCCATCGACTCTATCATTACCGCGGTCGGTATGGTGGATGAGCTCTGGGTAATGATGACAGCCGTAGTGGTGGCCATGACTGTGATGTTGCTGGCTTCCAAACCGCTGACTCGCTTTGTCAACGCACACCCAACCGTGGTGGTGCTCTGTCTCAGCTTCCTGCTGATGATAGGTTTCAGCTTGGTGGCCGAAGGCTTTGGTTTCCATATTCCCAAAGGTTATCTGTATGCCGCCATAGGTTTCTCCATCATGATCGAGTTCTTCAACCAGTTGGGGCAACGCAGGTTCGAACAACGTGAGGCCCGTAAACCCTTGAGGGACAGGACAGCCAACGCCATCTTCAAGTTGATGGGCGGCAAGAAGCAGTTTGAAGAAATTGAAGAAGATGAAGAGTTGCCCGAAGACGAGCGCGCCCTGAGCAAGTGCTTTGGTGAAGATGAACGCAACATGGTCGGTGAAGTGCTGACTCTGGCCGAGCGCAGCATCAAGAGCATTATGACGCCGCGAGCCGAAATAAGCTGGGTTAACCTCAGCCACAGCCCCGAGCAGATAAAACAACAACTGCATAGCGACAGATTCAGCCAGTATCCCCTGTGTGACGGCGATATAGACAAGGTCGTGGCACTGGTGAGTGCCAAGGAGTTGCTGGCCGCCATAGAGCAACAACGGCCACTGCAGAGTCTGCGCCCCGGCCACAAGCCGGTGATAGTGCCGAAAAGCATCAGCGTGTTCCGTTTGTTGGAAGAGCTAAAGCGCGCCAAGGCCGACATGGCGTTGGTCACAGACGAATTCGGTGCCCTATTGGGACTGGTCACCGGCCACGACATTCTCGAAGCCATAGTCGGCGAACTGCCCCAGGAAGATGAGGCCGAAGAGATCCGCATCGATGGCGATGGTTGGCGCGCTCGCGGCAGCATTAACCTGCATCAGTTAGGGAAGCTCCTGGGCTACGATGAACTCGAAAGCCATAATCACGAGTATGTGACCCTCGCGGGCATGTTGCTGGCACGCTTTGGCCGGATCCCGGAAGCAGGCAGTGTGCTGACTATAGAGCCCTGGCGCTTTGAAGTCACTGAGATGAATCAGCACCAGATAGCCGAAGTCAAAATAAGCCGTCTGGATCAGCAAACTGAAAACAGCCCTGCCAACGACGGCTCCTATCAAACGCTAGTAGAAAACTGATCCACAAGCGCCGATAGCCAAACAAAATTTGCGGTTATCGGCGCTGTTTTTACGACAACCCGCCTTTCCACCATTTGTTGATCACCTAGCTCCTTCGGGCACTCCGGCTCCATCGGACAATTCCCAAACTTAAGTAGTCACCCGCGAATAATTAGACAAACCCAAGCCGTGAACGCGATAATCCCTCCCCAATATCACTTTTATCAGACATTTTCGGTTCAAAGAGCACTAAAAGTATGAAGAAACGCTTCTGCCTGCCATGGATAGCAATAATAATGATACTGGCCAGCCCTGCTCTGTCGGCGGCCAACGCAGAGCAATTCTCCCGCTTGCTTAAAGGGGCCGAAAGCCAGCTCTATTCACTGCCGCAACGGTCGCAGGCTCAACTGTACGAGATGGAAAGCGGGCAACTCAAAGACCTGCCCAAGCCCCTGCTGACCCGTTTTTATCTGACTAAGGCGACAGTATCTCTGCTGCTGCATGAGGTCCCCGCCGCCGAGCAAGCCGCCAAAGAGGGCCTTAAACTGGCGGTTCCGGGAACCAGCGAACATACCCTGCTGGAACTGAGACTGGTACAGGTGATGTTGCAATCCGGCAAGGTCACACAGGCCATCAGCGAACTGCAAAAAATAATAGATAGTCAGCAAAATTCGGCCGATAAAGTGGTTCAGGCTGAAGCCCTGCTACTAAAAAGTAAGGCGCTTGAACAGCAAGGCAAGCTGGATGCATCCTATGCCAGCCTGATGCTGTCATTGGACGCCGCCGAACAGAGCCAGAACAAGGAGTTGCTGGAGCGGATCTCCTTTGGCATGGGCCACCTTCTGGTGCGCCTTAACGGCTTTGAGCGCTCGGAAAAACTGCTTAAGAAAGCATTCAAATTCTTCAAGGACAGAAGGATGTCCTACAACCAGATGCTGGTGCAATTGGAATTGGCTCAGTTGGCCGAGCAGCAGGGACAGGTTGAAATAGCCATAGATAGATATCAAGCGGCGCTGGAACTGGCCAGAGTATTGGGATACGGCCTGTATCGCTTTCGCATCAATGTAGAACTGGCGCTAAAGTACCGGGATTCCGGGGATGTGTCGTCCATGGCAAAGCACCTGCAACTGGCCGACAAGTTGCAATATCGCGAGACTTCAACCCTCTATACCAGCCGCTTTCAACTGCTCAAGGCCCAAGAGTTACTCAACAAGCATAAGTACGCCGAAATGGCCGTCTATGTCGACCCTCTGCTTATCGGCTTAGCCAAGGAAAAAACCTTGTTACGCTCCCAGATAGAATTGTTAAAGGTCAGCGCCGAAGGCTTTGCCGGATTGGGTAATTTCAAGCGCGCTTACGAGGTATTGGATCAGTACCAGCAACGCTTCGCCGTATACAGCTCCAAGGAGTTGGTCAGTAATCTGGATCGCCAGCAGTTACTGTTTAACTTAGAACGTCTCGAATTTGAAAACCAGGATCTCAACTGGAACAACGTACTGCAAAAACTGGAGCTGGAAACCAACCGCACGACCCTGAATCAACTCAATATCATCAGCAGCATCATCCTGTTGCTGCTGTTACTGGCCACTATCATTATTCTCTGGCTCAATCGCTCACGCTTGAAGTGGGGACTGCTGGCCAAGACCGACAGCCTCACCGGCCTTTATAACCGCCGTTATCTGGCCGGTTGGTTGCTGTACCATCAAGCTTCAGAGGAGCAAAGCCAGGAGTCGCAACCTAAGTGGCGCACACTGCTTTTTCGACTGAAATCACTGTTGTTGCCGGCCAAAGTCCAGCGCAGACATGGCCCGCTGGCGTTAATCACGCTCGACATAGATAGCTTCAAAAAGGTTAATGACACTCATGGCCACAATAACGGCGACCGAGTGCTGATCGAACTGGCCAAGGTGATGAAAGCCTTGCTGCGGAAGGATGATCTACTGGCTCGGGTTGGCGGTGAAGAGTTTATGTTATTGCTGCCCAATACCGGCTTGAATGACGCTGTGTCTGTTGCCGAAACCCTTAGGCAAAGCGTGGCCGAGCACATATTCACCCTGGAAAATGGCGAGCCACTGAGGCTCACCGTCAGCCAAGGAGTGGCTTTGGACGCCGACGGTTGCCAAAGCTTCAGTCAACTGACTGATACTGCGGATAAACTTCTTTATCAAGCCAAGCAGCTTGGGCGTAATCGAGTCGAAAGTGAGCTGGCACAGGACTCAGAAGCCAACGCAGTTTGAATTCAGGCGTTTGTCTGCGAGCCGCCGCCATTCCAGCTGCCATCGCGGCGCGCCTGATACTCACTGACCATGGCCTCCACTGCCGCCTCGTCGAAAGGACGTAAGCCACTGAGTACCAAGGTCTTGCGCCCGGTTCCTACCTGTTTATCATCACTGATAAGCGCGAAATCCAGCGTCACATCACCGCGTTTGCCATCGACTTTGAGATTGCTGTTAATCAGCTCCAGTTTAACCTGCTCAAACTCCAGGGTGTCCAGTTCAAAACCCATGCTTTCATAGATAACCAAGGGCCGCGCCGGATTAATGGTGACCTGATGCTCGCGCATCAAAGGCACCAAAACATGGGTAAAGTTGAGACCGGAAAAAGCCACATAACTGCGGATAAAGGATTCCAACTGCCGTTCGCAGTGGCGCGTTTCACCATCGCGATGGACATTCAGGTAGCGTTTGCCGCGCTCATCTTCTATCGCCAGCTCGGCCCCCTGATTGCCGGGAAAATGCAGACATACGCCGTCCCCGACCATGCCTTCAAACTTGAACAGCATCCGGCGGCTAAGGCCATAATCGTTCAACACCAGGGCAAACAGAAGATCGCCTGGAACGCAAAAACGCTTGGCATCCTCATCATGGATAGGATTGAAATCCCCTGCTACTCCCTTGGCAAAATCACTGGCCTGCTTACGGCCTATGGTTATTTGGTTATTTTCTCTTTTAAAATAATCAACTAGAAACATCTTGTTCAAACACTCACAAAGCCAAGGCTAACCGGAATAAAAAGGCCTACCAGTTTAACCGCCTTTTGACAAATAACTCACCCGATCTGTTGGCTTTGGCTTCCGGCCAAGGTTAGCCGCTCAAAAATCAAGCAATCGCACTTCAGCGACTTTATCCGAAAATGGTTCCAAGCTCTGCTGGATAACTCAAATACAGCCTTACTACTTTGCTCAAAAGATCAAAAGCTTACTTTGTAAAGCCAGTTTTTCAGGCAAAACCTCAACAATAACAACTCGGTTTACAGATGCTGACATTTGTTAATTTTGATCACAATAATAAATGCAAATCGTTTGCATTTATTAAATCAATTGCTAGAATTCGCCCGATTTCAACAACAGTAACATCACAACGGGAACCAAGATGATCAAGAAAACTCTCATTGCCAGTGCGCTACTGACAGCCCTGTGCGGCCCCCAGGCATTCGCCTCGGACGAGACTCAAGAGCTGCGCCAAATCATCGAACAGCAGCAGAAAGTCCTCAAGGATCTGGAGCGCCGTCTGGCAGAAACCGAAAAGCGTCAGCAACAAACTGCCGAGCGGGTCGAGCAAACCGCTGAGCGGGTTGAACAGACCGCCGAGGTGGTAGATGCCACGCCGCAAAAAACCGCCACCACTATCGGCGGCTATGGTGAGCTGCACTACAACAACATAGACAACAAGCTGGGCGAGGATAAGAAAGAGTTCGACTTCCACCGTTTCGTACTCTTCTTCGGCCATGAGTTTACTGAAGACACCCGTTTCTTCTCCGAATTGGAAGTGGAACACTCCATCTCAGGCGATGGTCAAAATGGCGAAGTCGAGCTGGAGCAGGCCTACATAGAGCACGACTTCAATGAAGCCCTGACTGCCAAGGCGGGTCTGTTCCTGATGCCGGTTGGCATCATCAATGAAACCCACGAGCCACCGGCATTTTATGGTGTCGAGCGTAACCCGGTTGAGAAAGACATACTCCCGGCTACCTGGTGGGAAGCGGGTCTGGCAATGAATATCCAGGCGGCTCCCGGACTGGCCTTCGATGCGGCCGTGACCTCGGGCCTGAATGTCCCTACCACAGGTAAAAATGCCTATAAGCCAAGAAGCGGTCGCCAAAAGGTTTCCGAGGCCAAGGCTGACGATCTGGCCTATACCGGCCGGGTGAAATACACAGCCGTTCCCGGTCTGGAGTTGGCTGCCACGGTTCAGTACCAATCTGATCTGACTCAAGGCGAAGCCACTGTAGACACAGCCTCGGCTCTGATGTGGTCGGCGCACGCCATCTACCACCTAGAAAACTTCAGCATCAGAGCCCTCTACGCCGAGTGGGACATAGATGGATTTGAAGCCGAAGCCCTGGGCCGCGACAAGCAAAATGGCTGGTATATAGAGCCGTCCTACCGCTTTAACGAGCAGTTCGGTATCTTCGCCCGCTACAACGAATGGGACAACAATGCCGGTGACAATCAAGACACCAAAGAAACCCAAACCAATGTGGGTATCAACTACTGGTTGCACGAGAATGTGGTGTTCAAGGCCGACTACGAAAAACGTGGCGGCAAATCTGACTCAGATGGTTTCAATCTGGGTGTAGGTTATCAGTTCTGATGATCTTTGGGTGCCCTCTGGGGCGCCCTCATTGAGGCACTTATGAAGACCCGTATTGCACTACTCTCATTGTTTTTGCTGCCATTCACTCAAACCCAGGCGGCGCAAAGCGTTTACCAAAGCCCGGCAGACTTTGTCACCCAGGCCTTGGGCTCCCAAGGTAAAGGTAAAGGTCAAGACCAAGCCAAAGCCAAAGTTTTTTGGTTCAGCGCCGAGCAACGCCAGGTCATAGAAGAGATACTGGCCCACGATTTTCGGCCGCTGCGTACCCGCTATTGGCAGCGGGGAGACGACACTGTCTGGATCCTCGAGGAAATTGGCAAAGAAGCGCCAATCACTGTGGGTATTCAGGTGCGCCATGGGCAGATTTATCGCACCAAGGTGCTTATCTACCGCGAAAGCCGCGGCGATGAAGTCAGGCACGACTTCTTTACCGATCAATTTAAATCGGCGACACTCACAAAAGATAAACAGCTGGACAAACATATAGATGGCATTACCGGGGCAACACTGTCCGTCAGGGCCCTGACCAAACTGGCCCGCATCGCCCTCTATCTTGATCGGCAACTCAGCCTGCAAAACACAGTGAGCCCAGATGACACGTAAACATCCGGACTTTCGAGTCCGTCTCCTGCGCACCCTGCGCCCCTGGCACAAACGTATTGGCATCAGCAGCAGTGTGCTTGTGTTGCTGCTGACACTGACCGGCCTGGCCTTGAATCACAGCCGTGAGCTGAACCTATCCCAAGGCGTGCACTGGCAATGGCTGCAAGACTATTACGGCATTGGCGCCCCGGAAGATGTCAAAGTCTGGCAAGCCCAGCCGCTGGCGGGCAGCAGTCAGGGGCAGGCCTGGATAACCGGCACGCCGCTAGCCGAGCAAACAGATGAAATACTGGCCATGGCTCCCTTTGAAGACAAGTGGCTGCTGCTGACCCAAAACAGTTTGACGATTTTGAGCCAGGATCTTGCTGTGCTGGAAACCCAAACCGAGCTGACAGGTTTGCCGCCGCAGATAAACGCCTTGGCGGTCGAGCCCGGCAATGTCTGGCTAAAAACACCACTGGGCCAATATCGCAGCGACAGCGAACTGCTGGACTGGCAAGCGGCCAGCAGCCTGGTGACCCTCCCCTGGATAAAACCACTCGAAGGGGCAAAGATACAAACGCAGCAGTTGATCGGAGATATTCGCGCCAGTCGCCTGTCCTGGCACAGGGTTCTTCAGGATCTGCACAGCGGCCGAATCTTCGGCGCTGCCGGCAGTTATCTGATGGATCTGGCGGCGATCGCCTTATTATTACTGTCTGTGAGCGGCCTGATCATTTATTTAAAACAGAAGCGCTGAGATCAAGCCAGCTATGATGCCTGCCCGGGCTCGTGTGAGCTCCCGGCCAGAGTATCGGGCGCGAGCAACTGCAGACTGGCAAACTCACGGTACAGCGGGCTGGTTTGCATCAACTCGCTGTGGCTGCCACTGGCCAATAATCGCCCCCGCTCCAGCACCAGAATACGGTCGGCATTGAGCACTGTCGCCAACCTGTGGGCTATGATGAGAGTGGTTCGTCCCGCCATCAACTCATCCAAAGCCTGCTTGACCTTGACTTCACTGACCGCATCCAGGGCACTGGTGGCTTCATCGAGCAGCAGTAAAGGCCTGCGGGCCAAGATGGCGCGGGCAATGGCAATTCGCTGCTTTTGACCACCGGAAAGGCGCACGCCACGCTCACCCAAATAGGTATCATACCCCTGGGCAAACTCACTGATAAATTCATGAGCTCTGGCACCCTTGCAGGCGGCAACCACCTCTTCCAGGCTGGCCTCCGGGCGGCCATAACGCACATTTTCCAGCACACTGGTAGCAAAGATCACCGACTCCTGGGGCACCAGGGCAAACTGTGCCCTCAGGCTCGCCAATGATACAGAAGCGATATCGACGCCATCGAGCAGAATGCGGCCGCAACTCGGCTGATAGAAACGCTGCAGCAACTGAAACAACGTACTCTTGCCGGCGCCGCTGGGCCCAACCAGAGCCACCCGTTCACCGGGTTGAATATGGATATTGAGATCCTCAAGCACTGCTGCACCCTCATCATAGGCAAAACTCAGCTGCTCTATTCTGAGTTCTCCCTTAAGCGGACTGGGCAGCGCCAGCGGCTTGGCCGGCTCGGCAATATTTGCCTTGGACTCGGCCAGCTCCATCAAGCGTTCACTGGCACCGGCAGCCCGCTGAATATCCCCTATCACTTCGCTTATGGTGGCCACGGCGCCAGCCACCATCATGGCGTAAAACATGAATGCCGACAGCTCACCGGCGCTGACCGCACCGGCCATTACGTCTCTGGCCCCCACCCAGGTCACAGCCACTATGGCACCGATAGTCAGCAACATGACAGAGGAGATCAACGCCGAGCGATAACGGATGCGGCCACTGGCAGCACGCATCACCGCCGCCAGGTAGCCGTCAAAATTGTCGCGATCGCGAGCCTCGTGACCATAGGATTGTACCGTGTGGATCTCATGCAAGGTTTCATCCACATAGGCACCGAGATCGGCGACACTGTCCTGACTGGTGCGCGCAAGCTTGCGTACCCGCCGCCCAAGCAAACCTACAGGCACCAACACCAGCGGTACGGCCAGCAGCACCAAGGCCGTGAGCTTGATGCTGGTAAAAGCCATCATCACCAAGCCACCTATAGTGGTCACTGAAGATCGCAGTGCCATCGACAGGCTAGAACCGATAACTGTCTGCAACAGAGTACTGTCGGCGGTGAAACGGGAGATGATTTCCCCGGTGCGCAAGCGGGCGAAAAACACCGGGCTTTGTTCCAGTAACCTGTGATACACCAAGCGGCGAATATCGTTGCTGACTTTCTCACCGAGCCAGGTCATCAGATAAAAGCGGCAGAACACGGCCACGGCACTGACCAGGGTGATCCCCAGAATAAACAACACAATTTCGTTGAGGCGGCCCGAGTTGTCGGCCATAAAGCCCTCATCCACTATCAAGCGAACCCCTTGCCCCAGAGCCAGCCAGGCCAATGACCCCAGCAGCAAAAACAGCAGCGCCAGGGCAACCCGCAAACGATAAGGCTTAAGAAAGCTCAGGATCCAGGGCAGGATCCGAGCCGAAGCGATTTGAGGAGCAGACAATAGAAAATCCAGACAGTGACTATTAATCAGGATTGTGGCGCCAAAGCGCCGATGAGTCCAGTTCAGGCAGACACAGCCTTGGGCGTTCCATGGTGACCATCACGCATCCAGTTGACATCCAACAACTCGGCACCGCTGAGACTGAACGCCTGGCCAAAACCTTTGACATAGAGACCGCGCTCGGGCACCAGCTTAAACAGGTTGAAATCGGTCAATGCCGCCAGGTTATCTATCATCTCACCGAAGCGCCCGGACAGCACCTGTACCCCTTTGGCAAAGCTTGGGCTGTCTCTTGCTATCAGTTCGGCAGCGGCATCAAAGGTCAAGCGACGGCGGGCAAACACGCTGCGCGCCTCGGCTTCGTCTTCCACCAGCATCACAGATACCCGCGGTGACTGTTTGAGATTAATACCGTGACGCGCCAGATCGCTTACCAGAATATAGAAGCCATCATCGGCCAGCGCGAACGGCGCATAGCTGGCATTGGGGACCCCGTTGGCATCCTGGGTCGCCAACTGCAAGGTAGTGCGCCCCTGTTTAAACTCTTCAATTTCCGGCAGCAGTTTTTCCTGCAGGCGTTGGTTCTCACTGGTCATATTTCCCCCTTTTTTGCTGTCACTTCACCACGGTGACGCCAGTCGGCAAACAGTGCCAACTGTGGCGGCAGCAGCTTGCGTTGTTGATCCCGGCCCAGATAGACCTTAAAAACGATGGCGCCATCAGGGCCAAAGAAGTTAATCGAATGGCTTTCAGTGCCCCGAAATGGACGACTTATCAAAGCGATGGCACTGAAATTCTCCAATTTCAGATGGCCATGCAGGCCATCTCCCTTGCTGTAGAGGTTAAAGTAGCCATGAGCCGTCTTTCCCTTGGGGAAGTCGCCTTTAAATTCAAATATCTGCCCGGCAACTGTGACTATGGTGGTCAACTTGCCCCACTCAGGCAGTGCCTGCAACAGGGCTTCCAACCATTCCAGCGGCAAGAATTGCTGCTGCTCGGCCGGTAATGCCTGCACCACCTCAAGCTCAGAAATCCCAAGATTGGCGGCGGCATCGGCCGGCAACCATTCAGGGTGTTCCAGCATGGCGGCGGCTATCTGCAGGCGGCCAGCGGCCGCCCTTGTTGTATCGCTTATCTGCATCTGTTGCTCCATCAGAAACGGTAACGGGCCGAGAGCTTGAAGTTGCGCCCTTGATCCATCAGGGTTTGCCAGGCTTGGATGTATTCTTCATCGCCAATGTTTTCAATGGCAAAGTCGACTCGCAGTCCTTCGAAGGCCCCCATGGCAGGCTCCCAAGCCAGATACACATCCCATAGGGTGTAGTCCTGGTAGCGGTTAACCGGGTTGTTTTCAGGCACCCTGTCTTGACTGGCGTTATAGCTGACCCGGGTCCCCAGCTTCATATCGCCCGCCATGATCCCTTGCGATAAGTCGAGCACCAGCTTGTTGGCCGGAATATTGGCCAGATAACCTCCGTCATGCCTGTCCTTGCCTTCAGTCTGACCATAGCTGAGTGATAAGCGGGTCTGATTGATACGATACTTCCCCGTCAGTTCGAAACCGGTCAGCCTGGCCTTGTCGACGTTATCCCAACGGGTATTCTGCTCAAGCCTGGGAATACCATGCAATGGATTGGTCACCCGCTGCTCAATAAAGTCATCGACATCGTTTCTGAATACACTCAAGCTCAGCGCCAACTCATCGTTGCCCGCCAGCTCAGCAAAGCGCATATCGGCCTTCAGTTCCTTGTTCTTGGCCTTTTCAGCCTTGAGGCTTTCATTGACCTCGAAGGTATTACACAGGCCGTTGGGCAAGAAATTGGGGATGGATGGAATACAATAGTGAGTGCCGCTGGAGTACATCTCCTCCACTGATGGCGCGCGGAAGGCTTCATCGTAACGGGCACTGAGTGTCAGCCATGGCGCTGTCTTCCACACCAGTGCCAACGAGGGAGACAAAGCATCGTCATCACTGGAATGACCCAGGTTATTGCTTTCGTTTTCAAAGCTGTCGTAACGCAGCGCCGGATCCAATGACCAGTTTTCCCCCAGGGCGATATTGGCGGCCACGAAAGCGCCCCACACCCGAGACTCACCATCTATGTTGCCGGGACGCTGACCGCTCTGGCCGCTGTCATCACGGAAGGTTTCTATCTGGTCGCGGTAGCCATCCAGACCATAGGTTAATTTGAGCCCCTGCCATTGACTGCGATTGGCGATACTGAACCCCAGGGTTTCATATTCTGTGGTGTCGAACTGGCCCTTGGTCAGGCGATTCTCATCATAATCTGTCTTGTTCCAGTAGAACTTGGCATCCAGATCCAGCAAGGCATTGCCCCTTGGTGCCAGGCTGTAGTCCAGGGTCAGGTTGGAATCTTTGCTGTCACGGCGCACCAGAGGCACACTATTGCTGACACCTGTGGCCGGATTGCTGGGCACGGCCTCGGAGATCTCATTGATCCTGCCGGAAAGCTGCAGCCTTTGTGCCTCGTCCAACTGCCAACCAAACTTGGCCAAACCACTGCGGCTGCGGCTGGCGCTGTTTTCCAGGGTATTGTCATTACCGGCCTTGATATTGTCGCCGTCGCTGTAGCTGCCGTTCAGCAACCAGTCGATACTGCCCTTGGCACCATAAATGGCACCACTGCTCTTGCTGCGCTGGCCATTGGCTTCATAACCTTGCTTGAGATAACCACCAAAGCTCTGGCCTTCGTCGAGCATCTCTCTTGCCGACTTGGTATTTTGTGATACCATGCCACCTATGGCGCCACTGCCCCAAAGGCTGGAAGCCGGGCCGCGTACCACCTCGATAGAACTGAGCAGCTCAGGATCCATAAAGAAGGTGCCTCTATGGCCAGCGCTGGTGTTTTGCCTGGCACCATCTATGGTCTGCAATACTCTCTGGCCACTGAGGCCACGAATTTCCACCTGTTGGGCAGACGCCCTGGGGCCATTGGCGATATTGATGTTGGCTTCCGTTTTGAGCACTTCGGCCACCGAGTCGCCCTGCTTCTCAGCCAACTGCTCTTCGCCGACAACCACTGCACTGCGGCTGGACTCAGAGACTTTCTCCTGAATGCGGGTAGCACTTACCAGCACTTCATCAAATTCAGCTGTTTTTACCTGCTCGGCAACAGCGGCCAAACTCAGGAGGGGAGTCCCCAATGCCAGAGTAATAGCCATAACCAGCGGCTTTCTATTCATCATCTTTGATCCTCAAACAGATTATCAGGCTGTATCTCCAGCCTTTCTCATGGGAGTGGCATTACTGAAAATAAATTGAGCCCAGGGGCAAACAGCAAGCCCGGGATAACACCACTTACGCCGGCACTCTAGCTTAACTTTAGAAGATGATCAAATAGTAATTATTATCATTTGCAATATTATTTACTCTAATATATTTTAATCTGAAGAAAGGGAAAGTTACTCGGGAAGCTAAGCCATTTGTCGGTACGAAATGCGGTGCTATTCAAACGGTAAAAGCTAGCCAAGCGGTAAAAACTGGTTAGGCAGTAAAAGTAGGAACCATGGAATGGTGGCGGCTCAGGGACAGAGCCGACCCAAAACAGAACAGCATTGAGCCTTACGGGTCCTTGCTTAGTTGAATTTGAACATTCACCCGCAGCAACAAGCGGTTGTAAACAGGAGTAACGGCGTGACCCCCAAGCGTTATTGTGGTTTTGCGCTCATGGCATTGTCACTTCAGAGTGCGGTATTGGCCTCTCAGACAGCCCCCCCAGATCCTTTGGTAATGCCCACCAAGGGCGGTTTGCAGCTGAGTTTCAGCGCAGCCCCTGCTGCAGCGCCCCAAACTGCCTCTGCCCAGACTCAAAACCAGGCTGCTACCGCCGAAAGCCACCCCGCGGCAAAGGCCCCATCCGCTAAGCATAAAGAAGCTGAACATAGCGAACCTCAATATAAAAAACCGTTGAAGCAGAATGTGGCAAACCCTGAGTCGCCAAAGTCTGAGCAACCAAAGTCTGAGCAGCTAAATGCCAAACCTGCCAAAGCGAGTCAGAAACAAGCCTCAAAGATGAGTAAGCCACAACCGACTCAGGAAAAACCGCGAGAGAGAGAAGATAAATCTGAACCGAAACACGCCTCAACAACTCAGCAAGAAGAGCCTGTGCCCCATGAGGAAAAGCCGGGCATTCCTTCGTCGCCGGTTCTAACAGCCACCACCTCAGGGCTGAATCACACAATAGAGCTGGCTGAGCCTGTTTTTGCCAGCCCGCCGACGCCACCGAACTACCCCAGACTCGCCCGCAAGCGGGGCTTTGAGGGCACGGCTCTGGTAGACATCTTCTTTGATCATCAAGGCAAAACCCAAAACGCCCTGCTCGTCAGCAGCTCAGGCTATTCCATTCTGGATGAAGCGGCATTGGCCGCCGTACGCCACTGGCAGTTCAGCATTCCTTCCCAAGCCTCAGCCGCCCGTTTCAAAGTCAGGGTGCCGGTTCGCTTCGCCCTTAATTAACAGTTGGAGACACGATGGAATTAAGTTTGTACCAAAGCCTGCACCAGCAACTTGGCGATCTCACTTGGCCTTTGCTCATCTGCGCCTTTCTGACCCTGATGATATTGCTGGAGCGCTTTGCCATCTTGTTGCCGAGCCTGTTCAGGCGCCAATCCTGGCTCGGCGAATTGCGCAGCGGCACACTGGATGAAAGCTGTGACAGCCTGCTTGAACGCCTGAAAGATAACCGGGGACTGATTTCCTGCGGTGCCCGCCATTTGCTGAGACAGGCCGCACAACCCAAGGCGCTGCGGGAAGAGTTGTTGTCACTTTGGCTGGCAAAGGAGAAACGCAAACTCCACGCCGGGCTCAAGTTGCTGCAATACATAGGTGCCATCAGCCCGCTTCTGGGTTTACTCGGCACTGTGCTGGGGTTACTGGAGATGTTCAATGACATTGGCGCCAATCAGAGTGACAGTATCACTCCGGCCTTGTTGGCTTCAGGCTTGGGATTGGCCATGTACACCACAGCCGCCGGCCTGTTGATCGCCGTACCCGCGCTGTTGGGCGCGCAGCTGTTCGGACTCTGGGCCGAGCGCTCAGTGGCCTCCTGCGCCCATGTACTGAATCAACTCAACCTTTGGCTGGAAGGGGTTCCACTGCAGGGCGAAGACAATGATTACGCTGCTTTTAACCTGACCAAACTCAGTCAAATCAATGGCAAGCGTCGCCATCCGGAGCCGCTGTCATGATTGAAATTAAGGAAGAGCATGGCCTGGATAGCGGCCTGGATCTAACCCCCTTGATAGACATCATCTTCATTGTGCTGGTGTTTTTGCTGCTCACAGCCAATCCCAAGTTATTGAGCCTGCCGATTGAAGTGCCGGATAACAGTGCCACAACTTTGAGCCCACAAGCACAGACTCAATTGACGGTAAGCGTGTTACCCCAGGCGCCGTTCTGGGCGCTCAACGAACAAAAATTTGCCCGGTTCGACGCGTTCGAGCAGGCACTGACTCAGGCGCTGGCCGACAATCCCGAACTGACTTTGGTGGTAGCCGCCGACAAGGAGGCAAGAGTCCAGCCGCTGATGCAACTGCTGAGTCTGCTGCAACGGCTGGAGATCAGCCAGACCAGGGTCCTGATGGAACCCTAAACAACTGATGAAACCTCAGACACAAGTCTGTGGCGATGAGTCCCTGAATTATTTTGGAGCTAGAATGAAAAACTCTCTTATCTTCCTCTGTGGCCTGCTCGCCATGCCGCTTTTTGCCGCAGAAGAACCTCCCAAGCGAGTGATCAGTGCCGGTGCCGGCGTCACTGAATTGGTACTGGCATTGGATGCCGCCCCACAACTGGTGGCTGTTGACGCCAGCAGCGCCCTGCCAGGAACGCTGAAACTGCCAAGACTCGGCTACCACAGAATGCTTTCAGCCGAGGGCATATTGGCGCAAAAACCGGATCTCCTGATTGGCACCTCTGTGATGGGACCGGCCAGCAGTATAGAGCTGGTAAAACAGGCCGGTGTGCCGGTTATCACCCTGAATGCGGCCGATACCGCCGAGCAACTACAGCAAAATATTCTCACTCTGGGAAAGGCTCTGAATAAGGAAAAAGCCGCCACCGAACTGGCCAATACCCTGGGTGACAGGTTACAGCAATTGGCGCAATCAGCGGCCAAATTCGAACATCCACCCAGAGTCATGTTTATGTTGTTGCAGTCAGAGCGTCCCGCCAGGGTCGGCGGCGCCGATACGGCCGCCGATATCATTATCCAGCTGGCCGGTGCCACCAACGCCGCCGACTTCAGCGGCTACCGCAGCCTGTCTCAGGAAGGCATTCTGGCGCTCAAGCCAGAGCTGATTTTACTCTCAAGCGCCAGCGAGCAACCCGAACCTCAAGCCGATAAGCTACTGAAGAGCATGCCGCTACTGGCCCATACTCCGGCCGGAAAAGCCGGTTTGATCCGGGATCTTCAACCTCAGGCATTGCTCGGGGGATTGGGTATCTCCGCCATTGAAGCGGCCGAATCCCTGAATCAGGAACTGCTGGAGCAATAATCATGGCTGCCGTGCTGCCCCCCCACCGCCATCCCTGGCTCTGGCCAGGACTCGCCAGCCTGCTGCTGTTTTCCGCATTGCTCTCGATAGCAACCGGACCTGTGACCATAGGCTTGAGCGATATAATCGACTCCCTGCTTGGCTCAATCGCCGCCGGGCAGGAAGCCAATGCCCTGATAGTGCAAAATGTCCGTCTGCCGAGAACCTTGCTGGCACTGATTGTCGGCGCCCTGTTGGCACAGTGCGGCGCCGTAATGCAAGGCCTGTTTCGTAACCCTCTGGCGGATCCCGGCATCATAGGTGTGTCCTCGGGCGCGGCGCTGGGAGCCGCCATCTGCATAGTGCTACTGCCACATCTTGGCAGCTATGCCGTCCCCCTTGGTGCTTTTCTCTGCGGTCTGGCAACCAGTTTACTGGTTTACCGGCTCGCCACTTCAGGTGGCAGCACCTCAGTGGTGTTACTCTTGCTGGCCGGGGTGGCTATTACCGCCCTGGCCGGTGCCGGAATTGGCATGCTGACTTTCCTTGCCAACGACATGGCACTGCGGGATCTCAGCCTGTGGCAACTGGGGGCCATCGCCGGTGCCAGTTGGCAATCTGTATTTATCTGTCTGCCGGTACTGGCCTTGGTGAGTTGGCAGTTCAACAAACAGGCATTGGCGCTCAACGCCCTGTTGCTTGGCGAATCCGAGGCGCGTCATCTGGGCATAGAGGTAGACAGGCTCAAGCTGAAGTTGATCTTACTCTGCTCTTTGGGTGTCGGTGTTGCCGTGGCGGCCACCGGCATCATAGGTTTTATCGGACTGGTGGTACCACATCTGGTGCGGCTGCTCAAGGGGCCGGATCATCGGCAACTGCTGCCGCTGAGTGCCATTCTCGGCGCCGTGCTGCTGGCCTTGGCCGACTCAGGGGCCCGCACCTTGATGTCACCGGCCGAGATCCCTGTCGGCCTGATGACGGCTCTGCTCGGCGCTCCCTTCTTCCTCTATCTGCTGCTAAGTCAGCGACGTAAGCTTTATTGAGGTACTCCATGCCTTCACTCGAATCCGTGACCACAACAACTGCCGCACAGACACCGGCTATATCATTTGAGTCCACCGTAGTTACTGAGCAAGTACTGGAGCTCAAACATCTCCATGCCAGAGTCGACAACAAGCCCTTGCTGACCGATGTCAGTTGCCGACTGCAAAGCGGCCAATTTTACGCTCTATTGGGGCCCAATGGCGCTGGCAAGTCCAGTCTGCTGCGGCTGTTAACTCAGGAGCTCAAGGCCGATGCCGGGCGGATAAGCTTTCACGGCTCGCCTCTTGGGCAGTGGCCGAAACAAGCCTTGGCCAGGCATCTGGCCATGTTGCCGCAACACTCGAGTCTCAGCTTTCCCTTCAGCGTTCGTGAAGTGGTAGCCATGGGCCTGTATCCTCTCAGTCTCAGTGCCAGAGATGCCGCCCAACTGGTTGAGCAGCAACTGTGGCGTCTGGATCTGGCTCACCTGAGTGAGCGCAGCTATCCGGCACTGTCCGGCGGTGAACGCCAGCGGGTTCAGTTGGCCAGGGTTTTGACTCAATTGGCCCAGGCCGAGCACTCGCCTGTACTCTTGTTGGATGAACCCACTTCGGCGCTGGATTTGGCCCAGCAACACAGAGTACTGCGGCTCGCCAGAGAGCTGGCACATGAGCAGGGCTACACTGTATTGGCCGTGCTGCACGACCTCAACCAGGCCAGTCACTATGCCGATCAGTTGCTGGTTTTGGACAAAGGAAAACTCCTGGTTCAGGGCGAGCCTCAACAGGCTTTGACGCCTGAACTGATTTCCAGGGTCTGGCACTATCAACCGGGTACCTTCGCCGACGCGCAGGGGCAGAGACTCTATTTTTGAAGCGATCAAAATCTTGACAATAAAAGCCCTTGCAATATGGCCCTGCCATAAGAGCATTTGACCCCGAACAAGTTCAGCACCGACAAGCGCCTTTGATGTGAAGCCGTCTGTGGTCAGAACTCCAAGCAGGCAGGTATAATTCTTGGGTCAGCCATCAACCCCATCAGAGATGAACAAGAAGCCAGCGATTTCCAACGAAACCCAAACCGAAGCCATGCGCGTGGCCAAAGCCACTCAAAAGGCGGGGCAGACCAAGGAGCAAACCCGCCTCATTGCCCAGGGCATAGAGAAAGGCATTGCTGAATACAAGAAGCAACAAAAGGCCAAGGCCAGGGAAAGAGACAAGGCGCGCAAACAAGAGCTGAGGCAGAAAAAGAAACTTCAGTCCGGCGAAGATGACGGCGTCGCGGCAAGCGAAATACCTTCAAGCTACATCCCCAAGTGGCAACTCTTGTTACCTTGGACACTGCTCATTTTAAGCTGGATTTGGTTTGTATTTATATAACTTTATCAATTGCTTAAATTTTATTTGAGAGCAAGTAAGGCTATAAAAATAACTTCCTCACCGCGAGTTCAGCCACACACGAACAAGTTACGGCATGATTTAAGATACAATAATCCGTAAACTTTCTGCCGGTTAATGGCAACAGAGAAGCTCAGATGTCGCTAAACAGCAGAGTGCGGATCTGCTCCAGGTGAGTGCCAACCCAGGCACTGTTAATCGGGCCCCAGGTGCGGATGTGGTAGTGCCCTGAATTATTCCTGCGGCCATCCTGAATAAAGTCCACCTGAATACCTATATCGCCGAAGGCGGCAATGGCATCTTGCAAAGTGCGGCGCGGCATGCCGGTTTCCTTCTGTAAGGACAGCAGGTTATGTTGGCTATCGTCTATCAGGTGGGCCAGATAGAGCTTACGTAAAAAGGCAGTTTGCTGTTTGGATACCTTATCGGCTTGGAACATACTCATCGTCCTGATGGTTTACAGCCAGTAGCGGCGCGTTTGAGAAAACGAGCGCCACATAGGCAACAAAGTCTTGCAACCAAACTACTTGATATCCAGTTGTTAACACAAGTGCAATCGCTCAGGATCCGGAACTGCATCAAGTCTCTGCCATCCGAGTTAGCGGCTTGAAGCGACAAACTCTCTATTGCTATAGTCAGGTCAATGCCTCAAGGACTCAAAGCACATGGATATCCGCTCGCCCCACTCGCCCCTGCCTCAGCAGCAGTGGTTGGGCTTTGACAGCCAACCCTTGGCCCCCTTGTCTCCCCGCTACCGTCAACAATTGCTGTGGCAAAACCTGTTGCTGATGGCGCTGGTCATACTGCTACTAGTGCCTGCTTTACTGCTCAGCGCCAAGCTGAGTGGTCTTGGAGTCATCATCTCGGTCACACTGGCTCTGCTGCTTTTGGGATTCAAGACCTGGCTCAATCTAAAACAAGCCGAAGCCATGGCTTATGGCGTTTGTGAATACGGCATTTTGCTGCGTGAAGGGCTTTGGTGGCAGAGCCATACCGCCATGCCGGCCAGCAGGCTGCAACATGTGAGCCTGTCTCAGGGGCCATTGCAGCGCCATTTCGGACTGACAAGTTTGCGCTGCTACAGTGCCGGCAGTTCGGCGGCCGAGGTGAGTCTGCCCGGGCTGGATATTGAAGTCGCCGAAGCGCTGCGCCAACATCTGCTGTCTCTGGCAAGTAAAAATGTTAGTGGCACCTTGATGGAGACGCCGAATTGAGCCAGGTGCAGCAAGCCAATTGGCACTCACTCTCGCCTTGGGCAATCATCAGTTTCAGCCTCTCCAGCCTAAAGCACTTCCTCAGCAACGGCTATGCCCTGGTGCCTATTCTCTATACCGGCTGGCAGCAGGGATTTGACTCCGTCTGGCTGCCACTGGCACTGGCATTGACCCTGATAGTGATTTTTGCCCATGGGCTGTTGAGCTGGCGTAAATTCCGTTATCGCTTGACTCGAGGGCAACTCGAGGTCCACAGCGGCGCCCTGTTCAAACGTAAAGTCGAGCTGCCGATAGACAGAATTCAGAATGTGCGTCTGGAACAGCCTTTTTACTTTAAGCCTTTGCGACTGGGTAACTTGATAGTGGAAACTGCGGGTTCAGCCAAGGATGAAGCCTGCTTGAGCGCAGTCACTCAAGCTCAGGCCGAGTCACTGAGGCGGCAATTGATGAAACGGGCCGACACAGACGAAAGCGCCCCCGCCTCTGCACCACCAAACTCCCGCTTACTGGTGAAGAAGTCCCTGGCAGAGCTGGCACTCTTTGGCCTGTATCAAAATAATTTTGTTTGGTTTGCCGTCATCGCAGGCCCGGTACTCAGCCAGCTCGAAGGCAGTCAACTGATGGAGCTGGGGCTGACACAAGTCTTCGACTGGCATCAGCAGCAGCTCAGTGGCAACCTGCTGCTGGAGCTGGGGTTCCTTGTCGGCCTTCTGCTCCTTGGCTATCTGTTGTTTTCCTTGATCTCAATAGTCGCGGCGCTGCTGAAATATGTCCCCTATCGCCTGACCCAGGAGTCGGAGACCTTACAGCGTAGCGGCGGCCTGCTGTCCCACCAGCAAGACATACTCAAGCAGCACAGAATTCAACTCATCAGTTTGCAGCAGCCGTTGCTGGCCCGCTGGCTGAAACGCTGGACTCTGAGCTTCAAGCAGATAAAAGGCAATGAAGTGGAAGGCGGCAGCAACAATCACATGTTGGTTCCATCGCTCGGTAGAGGCGAAGTGCATCGCCTGCTGAAAAGGCTCAACCAAAGAAGCAGCAAGGCCGACGGTATTCCCAATCGTTGGCACCCCATTCACCCGAGCTGGTTTTACTATAGGGCGCTGTGGTGCTTAACGCCGGCGCCGCTGGCGTGGGCATTTATCGGCTCGGCAGTAGAGACCTGGTTGCTGTTGCTGGTCGGAGTGTTGGCTGTCCTGGCGCTTTATCTACGCTATCGTCAATGGGGTTTTTGGCGGGTTGAAAACGATCTCTGGATCCACAAAGGGCTCCTAGGTCACAGTTGGCAGTTGGTGCCGCTGGGCAAGGTGCAACATCTGCAGTTGATCCAAAGCAGGGGCCAAAAACGCCGAGGCCTCGCGAGCCTCAAACTTGGGCTCGCCAGCGGCGAACTGACACTACCAGCCATCCCGCTGGCCAAGGCGCAGGATATCGCGGCGCAAACCCTTGGGCTTATCGCCCATGATTACAGCAACTGGATTTAATCCTATTCAAATAGAAGGAATTGTCATGCCAGCTCAAATCGCTTCCGAGTACAGGCCACAACGGGTAATCCATTTTTGGTTTGAAGAGATAAGCCCCAAAGCTTGGTGGGACAAGGATCCTGAGTTTGACAACACAATTGATCGCCGTTTCGGCGCCTTGCTAAATGCGGCCCGTCAGGGCGAATTATGGCATTGGCGGCAAACGCCACAAGGGCGCCTGGCGGAAATTTTGCTGCTGGATCAGTTCTCGCGCAACATTCACCGCGATACTCCCGATGCCTTCAGTGCCGATCCCATGGCATTGGCTTTAGCGCAGGAGGCGATCAGCATTGGCGCCGACAAACAGCTGCAAGCCCCTATGCTGGCATTTCTTTATATGCCCTTTATGCACAGCGAGTCGGCGGTTATTCATCAAAAAGCCCTGGAACTGTTCGCCTCGGAACAAACCAGGGACAACTATGACTTTGAGTTGAGGCACAAGGCGATTATTGACAGGTTTGGCCGTTATCCCCATCGCAATGCCATATTGGGACGGCAGTCGACCGCCGAGGAGCAGGCCTTTCTCGAGCAGCCCGGCTCCTCGTTCTAGTACTCATTCAAGCAGTATCGACTTGTTACTTCACCACCAACACGGGGCAGCGAGCCTTGTTGGCCACGGCCTCGGCCACATTGGTGCTGAGAAAATGGGCCAGGCCACTGCGACCATGGCTGGCAATCACTATCATGCCAACATCGGCAGACTCGGCTTCGGCCAGGATCTCATCAACCGCGTCACCGCGGCGAATAACAGTTTCAATCTTCAGTGGGCTTTTCAGCTTGGCCAGCAACTCATGCATCTTCTCGGCCGCAGCCTTCTCCATGGTTTGCGCCAGTTCTTCCGGAGTGATGATCAACAGCTGATAGTTTTCATCACCGAAAGGCTGATCGACCACGTGCAAAATTCGCAGCCCCACATGGTAAAGATTAGCCATTTCAATAGCATATCTCAATGCGCTCGCGGCTGTATCACTGAAATCAGTGGGCCAGAGGATATCTTTGTTACGCATAGCGACCTCCTTGACACGACGGGCATCGACTAATGAGATACCTGCCGAATAATATCAACAAGTTATATTGCAAAACTTTTAAACACCCTATGAATACTTTACTCCATTTAACCGCTACCGTAAGCCTGTTGTCGATTTTTTTTACCCCAGCTTACGCCGAGAATGCTGCCAGTCTGGTAGAAGAAGCCAAGGCGCTGCAACAAGCCGGACAAAGCCAGCAGGCCAAACCGCTCTTTGAACAAGCCGCGGCCCTTGGCAGCAGCGAAGCCCACTTCATGCTGAGCTACAGTTATTCCTTACCTTTGGCCGAAGATATAGCCCATTTAAGCCAGGCGGCAAGGGCCGGTCACCCCAAGGCCTTCTATTACCTGACAGAGCGTCTGTTGACCCGCGGCGGCTCAGCAAACAGTGCCGACCCGCGCAGGCTGGCCGAGGTGTTAAAACAGTATAGAAGTCACCATCCGGACTTTAGCTTCGACTATCAAACCACACTGGATGCCTGCATCTATGCCGGCAAGCCCGACTTCAATCGGCTCAATGCCCTGAGCGCGCCCTTAGCGGAAGGCTATAGCTATCGTTTGTGGCAACAGGCCGAGAATCTCTCCAAACTGCAAGATGGCAACAATTATGATCGCCAGGTGCTGCAGCTCATCTGCTATGGCGCCGAGGTACCGGCCGAGCTGGATATCGCCGTCAAAGACAGGCTCAAAATCGCCTCAAATGCCAAACAGACCACTGAATTTGATCTCTGCAGCGCGATTACCAGCATGGGAATGGGCTTTTGTGCCTCACGGGAAGAGCAGCGACAGGAGCAACAACGCCTCGCCAAACTAGAGCGGATCAACCAAAGTATCAAACAACGCCTGGGGCTAGCGCCGCTTAAATTGCTTGAGGCGGCCAACAGTGCGTTCGAGCTGTGGTTGCAAGCGAAAACCTCAAGGGAGGAAGGCCACGGCGGCAGTGGTCGCAGCGCCTTTATTATCGGCTCCCAGAGCGAGCAGAGACAAAACTATCTGGCACGTTTGGAAATGCTCAGTAACGAAGAGCAACTGGTGAGCACTTTCCCTGACTTTGCCGGCGCCGACAAAGAGCTCAACCAGGTTTACCGCGCCTTGATGAAAAAACTGCGCCCGGCGGATGACCCCGAACTTTATATGTTTGAAGTGACCCAAGAAGACCTTCGCGCGGTGCAGAGGTTGTGGCTTAAATACCGCGACAGCAATGCGCGCCTATTTGCCGCACTTGAAGGCTCCACCAGTGAGCAGGAATGGCAGGCACTCTTGACTCAAGAGCGTAGCGAGCAGCTCAAAAGCCTGTTGGAATGGCAATAAAAAAATGCCCGCGCCTCCTCACAGGCGGCGGGCATTTCATGGCAAGGCAGTCTAGTCTTTCAGCCAGTCGATGGCATCGAGGCGGTCAACAAAGAACTTCATGTCCCCTGGCGTAAACCAGTCGGCCATCTTGGTCATCCATTCCTGCAAACTGGTATTGCCTATAATGGCAATCTTCTCGAAATGGCGTCCATGTTTGATCCCCAACTTGAGATCGTCCCACATGGCTCTGGCTTCCCAACCATCCATCTCGGTAACATCCAGCAAAGCGTAAATATCCGGATCCTTCACACCGGATATCGCCGACTCCAGCATAGGCACCATATATTCATAGTCTTCATGGGTCAGTTTTCCCACGGCTTTCATGGTGACAAAGAAATCGTCATCACCATAACGCTCAATTCCGATTGAAATACCATGCATGTTCAAGCTCATCATCAATTCCTTATGTCAACGATTTCAAAAACAAGGCCCCATCTATTCGATTTCAGTCTAGTTGGCGGCCGTGACGCATTCTGTGATCCATATCAAATATAGCCGGGTTATTGCCAATAGGCGCAGACTGAACTAACATCAGACCGACTAATCAGTCGGTTATTTTAAAGACAGCCTAATGGCTGCCAAAGGAGGCAATATGTCGCTTGTTAACCCAGAGCCGCTCACAGTGGAGAATCAGCAACTGCTGCAAAAATTCACCGTGCAGCGCCAGGCTTTCAGTGCCGCCCCCATGCCAAGCCTTGGCGAGCGCAAGGCCAAGCTCAAGGCATTAAAACAAGCCTTGCTGAAACACCAACAGGCCCTCACAGATGCACTCAGTCGCGACTATGGCCACAGGTCGACCGACGATAGCCTGATCTCCGACATACTGCCGGTCGTTACCCAGATCAACTACAGCCTCAGGCATCTCAAAGGCTGGATGAAACCCAGTCGCCGCCATGCCGGATTATTGCTGGCCCCGGCCAGCGTCAGGGTGGAGTACCAGCCCAAAGGCGTGGTGGGCATCATAGTGCCGTGGAACTTCCCTATCATGTTGTCCTTGAGTCCGCTGGCCACTGTGATTGCCGCCGGTAACCGCGCCATGTTGAAGCTGTCTGAATATACTCCCCACACCAATGCCGCCCTGCGCTCCCTGCTGGCCGAAGTCTTCGATGGCTCCGAGGTCTGTGTGATTGAAGGGGAAGCCGAAATAGCCGCCAGTTTCTCCGCCCTGCCCTTCGATCATCTGCTGTTTACCGGCTCGACTCAGGTAGGGCGCCATGTAATGCGCGCGGCGGCCGATAATCTCACCCCTGTGACTCTTGAGCTGGGAGGCAAGTCCCCTGTGTTAATCGCCCGGGACATGCCCATGGAGACAGCGGTAGAGCGCCTCATCTATGGCAAGTGCCTCAACGCCGGGCAAATTTGTGTCGCCCCCGACTATATTCTCTGCCCCAGTGGCAAAGAGGCCGAGTTTATTAGCGCCTATCGGCACCGCTTCCAGCAGTTCTACCCCGACTTTGCCAACACCCCGGACTATGGCCAGATAGTCAACGAACGTCAGGCCGCCAGGCTGGTCGCCCTCCTGGAAGATGCCACCGCCAAAGGGGCACAGGTATTTGCAGCCGACCGCGAGCAACCACTCCGCAAATTGCCCAGCGCCGAACAGCGCAAATGGCCCACCTTGCTGCTGACCAAGGTCAGCGACGATATGAAACTGATGCAGGAAGAGATCTTCGGCCCTTTGCTGCCCTTGGTCAGTTATCAAGAGCTGGGGCAGGCGCTCGACTATATCAAGGCGCGCCCCAGACCTTTGGCCCTGTATCTGATGAGTTTCGATAAAGAAGTGCAGCAAAAGGTATTGTCCCAAACCTACTCTGGCGGCGTCTGTATCAATGAAACCGTGTTTCATGTGGCCGCCGACGATGCCCCCTTCGGTGGCATAGGCCCGTCCGGCATGGGTCACTACCACGGCCAGGAAGGGTTTCGCACCTTCAGCCACGCCCGCACTGTGCTGTCCCGGGGGCGACTCAATACCGGCAAACTGGTGCATCCACCCTACGGCAAGGGGATCCAGAAGCTACTGTTGAAGGTGTTTCTCAGATGAAGCGCAGCAGAGAAGCAACCCGGGCAATAAGCGGCAAACAGGACAAGAAGCAGCAGATCCTGGGCAGCGCATTGCAACTGTTTGTCGAGCAAGGTTTCTATGCCACCTCGACCGCCAGCATAGCCCGCCATGCCGGCGTCGCCACGGGCACCCTGTTCCATCACTTTGCCAGTAAAGAAATCCTGATGGACCAGCTATTTCTGGCTATCAAGACAGAGTTTGCCGACGCCATTTCAGCAAGCTTGCCAAAGGCGCCGGCAAGTATCACTGAATTGCCGCTGCGGGCAGAAATGCTGTGGCAGGCCGGGCTGGATTGGGCACTGGCGCAGCCTCTGAAGCTGAGTTTCTTTGTGCAATACGCCATGTCACCCAGTGTTAGTAAAGCGGTCAGGCAGCAGGCAATGCATGGCATTCTCGGCTTTATCGCTGAACTGTTGGAGCAGGGCATCAACCAAGGGGTATTGGCAGACTTACCCAGAGAGCTGTTGCTGGAAACGTGCCACAGCCAGTTCCTGGCGGCGGCGCGATTCTTCTGCAACCAGCCTCAGAATGCTACCAGAGAGGCCAGAGACGCCAGCTTTCGCCTGTTCTGGCGCGGTGTGGCAGCCTAGCCCTTCAGAGTCAAAACCCCGGAAACCAGCCTCCTGAAATCGGCCTTATGAAATGAACCAGCTGAAATGAACGCCCTTGAATTAGTCAAACAAAGGGCCCGCAATTGCGGGCCCTTCTTTTTAAAAATCAACAAACTGCGGTTTACCTATCGCTCAAGCTGTTGCTCTCTCGCTCAAGCTGTTTATCCCTGACTCAGGCTGTTGTCGCCCGAAGCCTCGGCGCTCCAGTAACCCATGCGGCTCCCCTTATCGATAAGCTCGGAGACCGCCAGTTCTATCGCCTGCAACACACAAAACTGTACCGGCTCATTGGTGGTAAAGCCCACTTCGGCCTCGGCCAGGCGGTTCAAACTGGTGTAACGGAACAGGCCGGCACGCATCTCCTGAGAGAACACCCGCTTGGTGGTATTGACCGACATCAGCACTTTACCTGTGTGTACATCAACCGCCCTGAGATAAATGGTCACCTGATCTTCCCGGTACAGCTCAGAGGCGCCTATACCGTAGTATTCCACGCCGCTGCCGCCGGTTTCCACGTTGGTTTCATAGCTGATGATCCCGCCTTCCAGAAGCAGCCTGGCATTGGTCAGGGTCGGCACTTCATTATTGCGCCCCTGCTGCTTACCTGAGATCTTGCGCTCGGTCAGCAGGTTCTGCAGCCCTTCCCGCTCCACAGGGGTAAACCACCTGGAGTCCAGCAGAGTCTGCACCAACATGGAAGTAGCCCCCTGGGTCACTGCGGTCGAGAAGGAACTGACATTGGCCTGGGGCTTATATTGCCCGGTCTGATCCCGGAAAGAGTAAACCGCAACCGGGATAGGAAAACGCGGCCCGGGACGCGACTGCAGCGCCTTCATGGTTTCACTCAAGGGATTTACCTGGGCCTCATTGATATTCAAATCAGGCTTGGGAACCAGGCTGCAGCCCCCCAGTAGTAACAGTGAAACCAGTGCCAGCCACCTCATGGATTACCTCCATAGATAGGCATCTCTATCACAGTAACTTCGCCGGAAAGCAGGTTGGTAATAGTCAACATCACACCGCTGCCGGTGGAGGCAACTTCGACCCGGTAGTCCCCAGTATCATAAACGCCGTCTGTGATATCACCGTCGGCCACACCGCGGGTGATGGAGTTGATAATGTTACGCTCCAGCGACTCCTTGAAGCGGGTAACAAAATCCTTTTCATTGCCGGCGACCTGATTGTCATTTTGGGCCTGGGCCTTGCTCAGCAGAAACGAACCGTTGAGAGGGTTACCGCCAAAACTGGGGTTGATTGGGGTATAGACCAGTTCGGTGGTCTGCCCCGAAAAAGCCAGCAAGGCGCCGGCTGCGATTAACATCCTGAGTGTCATTGTGCTTGCTTCCTAAATTCCATCCCAATGGGATCCCAATTCCCCTGTCATGGATTGGGCTCTGACCGAGGCGATATAATCTATGGTCAAGAGAATCGCCTGTTCGGCCCGCTCCTTGATGGGACTGGCTCTGCGGCCAAAATGGGTTTGGTAAATACGGGTACCGTTAACCTCCAGTGTCAGCAAGGTGCCGGCCTGAGGGAAAACCGTTTCGTAAAGGGTGACATTGAATCCCTGGGTAAAGGGCAGATCCCGCCAATACCCCGAGTAGTAAAAACCAAAATCCTTGCCAAAGCGGGTCAGGGTTCTGTCTATGACCAAGCCACTGATCTCTATGTCATCCGCCTCGGCTGCGGCCAACGCCGGAGCAGACGGAAGTGTCAGCATCAGTAAGCACAAGATACAGCGCATGGATAACAAGACAGAGTGCGGCATTGTCCCCGAAAATTCCCTTTGTTGCCTGAAAAGGCCATTCCTTTAACAAGAGCATTACATTAACAGCAGCGCCGGAACCGAGTCACCCGCCAGCGACATATTTACCTGAAAAATAGCTATTTCGGCTGAGTCGAGAACCGTTGAAAATCACCCGAAAGTATGACTCACTGTTGCGGTAACCATAGCTGAACCAGCAAGCCACCATCCTGACGGTTTTGCAGGCTGAGACGACCGTCGTGAGCCTCGGCAATCTCCCGGCAAAGCGCCAGTCCCAGGCCACTGCCCTGAGGCTTGGTGGAATAGAAGGGTAACAGCGCCTGCGACAACACCTCCGCTGACATGCCACTGCCGCGATCCATCACGCAGATACTGACGCCGGCAACCGGGTCGGCAGCATCGCTGCGCCAACCGGAGCGGCCGGCTATCTGTAGCTCAATCTCCTCAGGCGCCGAGCCGGACTCATGGGCGTTTTTGAGCAGATTCAGCAACACCTGCTCCAGCTGCACCTCATCGGCCAGCAAAGTCAGCGTAGGGGTCTCGTGGCAGACAAAGGCGTAATGCTCAGCCAACTCAGGCAGCAAGCGGGCCCATGGAATAACTTGTTGCCTGGGGCTGGGCAGTTTGGCAAAACGGGCATAACCCTCGATAAATTGCCCCAGATGATTGGTGCGATTTTCTATGGTATCGAAGATCAGGCTCAGCTTGGGATCGCGGTTCTCCGTGGTCAAGCGCCGACCCGAGTTGACCATGGAGGCAATAGGCGCCAGCGAGTTATTGAGTTCATGACTGATTACCCGGATCACCTTTTTCCACACCGCCACCTCCTGGCGGTTGAGCTCACGGGTCATCTGCTTGAGCAGCAGCAACTGATGCTGCTGACCATTGAGGTTGAACTGGCCGCGACTCAGGTGCCAGCTCTGGTTTTCGCCTTCCGGCAAGCCGAGATTGAACAGGCCATCGCGCTCACTCTCCAGCATTTGACGCATCTCTTCGCTCACCTTGGCTTTGAGCTCAGAGAGGCTGCTTCCTTCCAGGCCTTTCCTGGCATTGAACAGATGTTTGGCGGCGTCGTTGGCATAAATGATATGACCCACGCTATCGCACAGCAGCATGATATTGGGCGAGTTTTGAATGACCTTATCCAGCAGCAATTCCCGCTGGTAAATATGCTGCCGCTCCTGCCTGAGCCGGGCCGACGCCTCGTTGAACAGTTGAGCCAGTCTATCCAGCTCATTGATGCCGCTGTCCGGCAACGAGACACTAAAATCTCGATCAATCAGGTTAAGCATGCCGATTTCCAGCCCCGCCAGGCTGTCACCCAGGGTTCGGGTCAACCTAAGCCCTATGCCCAGCGCTGCCAGCAATCCTGCCACCACCGCCAGCCATAACCATTCAGGTCCCAACCACAACAGACAAAGCCACCCGAGCAGCAAACCCAGCAAGGTGCTCAGCAGCATGCCCAGCAGCAGCCTGTGTCTTAGACTGAGTCCTCCTGTCATGCCTGCCTCTTGCCGTCGATACCAAACTTCTCCATCCGCCGATAGAGCGCCTGACGGCTGATGCCAAATGACTTGGCAACCCTGGCGATAACGCCGCCGTGCTCAGCCAGCGCCGCTTCTATTTCCGCCTTACCCGGCTCCTCTGCCCCGGCTGGTTGGCCATGGCTCTGTGGAGCTTGGCCGACACTTGAATCCAAGATAGTTTTCGAGGCGGTTGCCGCTGCCAAACCGAAATCACTGCAGCTCAAGGACTCGCCGCGACTCAGCAAAACCGCGCGTTTACAGGCGTTCTCCAGCTCGCGTACATTGCCGGGCCAGTCGTGGGCCAGCAGTGCCTCTTTGGCACTCTTGTCCAACGTAAGGCTCTTGCTCAGCGCCGAGCTCTTGTTCAAGGCCGCGGCCGCGGCGGCACAAAAGTGTTCCACCAGCGGCAAGATGTCGTCTTTGCGCTGCGCCAATGGTGGCAATGCCAGTTCCACCACATTGAGGCGATAGAAAAGATCCTCGCGAAAACGGCCTTCGATAATGTCCTGGCGCAGATCGGCGTTGGTGGCACTCAGCAGCCTGACCTTGACCTTACGGGTCTGGTGGCTGCCCAGGCGTTCAAACTCGCCCGTCTGCAATACCCGCAGCAGTTTTATCTGCCCGGACAGCGGCAGGTTGCCTATCTCATCCAGAAACAGGGTACCGCCATCGGCCGCTTCGAAACGGCCGATACGGGCCTTGGTGGCGCCGGTAAATGCACCGGCCTCGGCGCCAAACAGCTCGGCTTCCATCAACTCCATCGGCAAGGCGCCGACATTGACCTTGATAAGCGGCTTGTGTTTCAGCGGCGAATTGGCGTGCAGTATGTCCGCCAGTTTATCCTTGCCTGCGCCATTGGGGCCGGTGATCAGCACTGAGACATCCGAGCGTGCCAGTTGCAACGCCAGATCAACACAGCGCTCCATGGCAGCGCTGGCAAATACCAAACCACAGAGATCGGCGCCGTCGAATGCCGCCTGCCGTTGCTGCTCACGCTGCTGCAACTGCTGGTTATCCTGTTGCAGCTTGTAGAGGGAAATCAGGTTGGCGACACTGTTGAGCAACTTGTTGTCATCCCAGGGCTTGGCCAGATAATCGGCGGCCCCGGCCTTCATCAATTCCACTGCCATTTCCAGCTCGGTCCAGGCAGTGAGCAAGATGATTGGCAGTTGCGGCTGGCGACTGCGCAAGGCGTGAAACAGCTCCCGCCCTTCCTCCCCCGAGGTGGTGTCGCGGCTGAAATTCATGTCCTGGATCACCAGGCTGACCTCTTCTTGCTCAATAAAGTACAGCGCCTCCTGAGGGCTCTGACAACTGAGCGGCCGGTAACCAGCAATTTCCAACATCAGCGACAACGCCTGACATACGGCCTGATTGTCATCGACAACGAGTACAGTATCCATCATGCCTGCTTGTTACATCCTGTTATATCTATTGTAAAAATTATGAGTAAAACTAACCTAAAGCTGCCGCCAACGCGAGCCAAACTGCATGAGCCATGCCGTCGACTCGAATGGGCGGCAGGCGGTTCAGACGCTGCGGGTCGCCATTGCCGGTGAGATATTCGCCGCCCTGCGGGCAGGCAATACCACAGCCACTGTCGTCACCAGCAACATGCCCACCACTGTCAGCAGCGGATAGATGAGGTCGAGCTGTGGCAGGTCATAGTGCTGCATCAGTTGTTGCCCCAACACCACGGCAAGACAAGCCCCCAACAGCCCTCCGGCGATACAGATAAGGTAGTTTTCCGTCAGAAACAGACTCAGGATATCGGCCTTGGTGGCCCCCAAGGCCCGCCGGGTGCCAATCTGTTTGGTGCGGCGCTGAATGTTGAACATCACCATACCGGTCAGACCCAAACTGGTGATCAGCAGCAGCAAAATCACCATCATGGACAGTACGCTGACCATGAGCTCGTGGTCACGATAGGAGCTTTGCTTTACTTCCTGGATGGATTGGAAATCATCGATCACCCGATTGGGGTTTTCCTTCATCAAGGCCTCGAGGATCTGCTCTTTCAACGCCTTGTGATGCTCGCTCGGCGCCCGCACCATGTAGAAATGCCCAGTGTAATCGACGTTCTGGATCAGGCTGTACTCGAGATCTTTGCTGTCCACCCAGGCACCCTGCAGTTTGTCGACCACACCTATCACTGTGACATTCTCGTCCCTGTCGGCCCAGAGGGTCTTACCCACGGCGGACTCGCTGGGCCAAACCTCATCGGCCAGCGCCTTGCTGATGATCACCAGCTTATTGCTGCCGTTAACATCATCATTAATCTCGTTGGCGTAGAAGTTACGCCCATCCACCAACTTGACCCCCAAGGTTTCCAGGGTGTGCTCTGTCCCCAGGTACATGGCAAGCTGAGGCGTCGTCTTGGACGTTTCCGGATCCGGCCCCAGATTCAGCGTGGTGGACCAGCCACTGCCACTGAGCGGCAACATATTGGTGGACGTCGCCGTGACGACATTGGGCAGGCGGCGGAGGATCTGCTGGTCGACCTTGTTCTGCAGCTTGGTATCTATATTGGGGTCGAAGTTGTAGACGGTAAAGGCCAAGATCTCCTGCTCGGCAATCCCGGAATCACGCTGCATCATGGTCAAACGTTCATGGATAATAAAGCTGGCATTGGCGACTATGGCCACCGATAAGATGATCTGCATCAGCAGTAGTATCGGGCCGCTCTTGCTGCGCATCAGGCTGCTGAAAACCGGTTTAATATTTAGCATAGTCAATCCCTTACTGGCTCTTGAGGTAAACGCTTGGTTTAGTGCGGCACACAACCCAAGCCGGATAAAGACCCGCCAACATGGCGGTACCTACCGCTATCCCGGGGGTGATAAACCACATACTCAAAGACAGGTGCGTCAGCCCTTCGGCAACCCCGAAGCGCGCCGACAGGCTATAGAGTGCTCCCCAGGCCCAGGCGAGGCCGAGAAAACCACCCAACAGCCCAATCACGCCCACCTCGACCATGTATTGAGAGAAGATCTGCCCGCGGCTGGCCCCAATGGCGCGGCGCACGCCAACCTCGGGAGCTCGCTTAAGGAACTTGGTCAGCATCAACCCCAGAATATTGACCAGGCAAACACTGAGAAACAGTATGCTCAGCCCCACCAGAATCTTATTGTCCTCGGGCACTACGTGATTTTTCTCCAGCCAGGCGTCTACATCGGACAGCTGCGCCGACTCAGAGGGAGACTTGCCATCGGTAAAGCGCCCCAGTTCTTTTTGCTGCTCGACATACTGAGCGAGGAAGTTCTTATAGGCGGCTCTGTCTTCTGCGCTTGGCAGATCGACCCAGTACTCGAGCCAGACTTTCTCTGAAACCAGTCGGTCCTGATAGTTGTCCAGACGCTCATACTTCCAACCTGAGACATTTCCCCAAACCGGAAACTCTTCATGGGCGGCCAGCGAAAACGGAATATACACCTGCTCGGCACTGGCAAAGGCGCCGCTGGTAGGATCGTAATACTTGGGCTGAGGGTTCCAGTCAGCTATCACGCCCACCACCTGAAAGGGTTTGCGGTTGAGATAGACCGTCTTGCCGACGCTGTTCTCGCCGCCAAACAGCTTCTGGTTCAGCTTTCTGCCGATAACCACTTGATAGGCCGCTTGCTCGTCCACTGATTTGTCCCAAACATTGCCATAGAGAAAAGGCACTTCGAACAGCGAGAAGAAGCCGCGGTCTGTCACCCTGACGCCCTGCAACATGGGCAGAACTTCAGGGGCATCCGTTTGCACCGCCATACCACTGCGGAACATGGCGGCCTGCGATTTGGGGAGCTCCCCCTTACGCAGATTCATGGCATCCTGAAAAGTGATCAGCGAGTTAAACTCATCCCAGGAATCGGGTCCCTGGCTCCACAGCTGCACTGTGTTGAGTTGCTCGGCGCGATCCCCGGCCGGATTGAAGGACATCATGCTGTACACGTTCAGCGTGGTGATGGTGATCCCTATCCCCACAGAGATGGCCAACACCATCAACAGCGACAATATCGGCGTCTTTTTGATGCTGCGCCAGGCCAGGTCAACATAGTAAATAAACATGCTCGCGCTCCTTAGCTGGCCACTTGTTCGGCCACATCCAGCTGCGGCGCCTGTTCGGTTTGATAACGGCTGAAGTCACACACCTGGCCATCCACTATCTGGATATTGCGCTGGGCGCGGCGGGCCAGCTCCGGGTCATGGGTTACCATAATGATGGTCGTGCCGGCCTTGTTGATCTCCTCCAGCAGTTCCATCACCTGGCGGGCCATCAGGCTGTCCAAGTTACCCGTAGGTTCGTCGGCGAGCAGGAATCTCGGCTCCCCGGCCAAGGCGCGGGCGATGGCCACCCGCTGCTGCTGACCACCCGAGAGTTGTGAGGGCAGATGCTTCATCCTCGCCCCCAGGCCCACCTGCTCCAGCGCCTGCTTCACCCGCTTCTGGCGCTCCTTGGCGCCAAAGCCGCGATAACGCAGTGGTACTTCAACATTCTCTGCCAGATTCAAGTCGGGGATAAGGTTAAAACCCTGAAAGATAAAGCCAATTTTCTCATTGCGAATGGCCGCAGCCTTGTTGTCATTCAGGTTGGAGATATTGACATCATCAAGAAAATACTCGCCATGGGTAAAGCCTTCGAGCAGACCGGCGATATTGAGAAAGGTGGTTTTACCCGAGCCCGACGGTCCGGTCACGGCAACAAACTCCCCCTCTTTCACCGACAGATTGAAATCCCGTAACGCATGGGTTTCCACTAAATCCGTTTTGAACACCTTGTTGATATTTTTCATGGTTAACATGGTTTTAGTTCCTTATTTTTGCGTTATTCGGTGGGTTATTTTAGTTTCGTCAGGGCAGACAGACATTGCCCAAACCACTGGCCCGGCGCCATCGCGGCATGGCTGAAATCGGCAACTTGCCCCGGCTCGGCCGACACAGAGTTGACTGTGGTGGCTTCGATAAGATTGAGTCCCAGCAGAAACCAGTCCGAGGTATCTCGGGTATAGATCAGAGTCGCCACCAGCAACAGCAGCAGAGCCAGGGCCGCCACCAGACGTTCGGTGTTGAAGTTTTCGGTTTTCATTCTTCTCTCCTCAGCGAACCAGCACTTGCTCGGCGTCATTGAACAGATCGATATTGGAAATCACCCATTGGTCTCCCACCTCGCCGCCTTCCAGCACCTCGATATGGCTCATGCTGCGGGCGCCGAGTTTGATCTCGGTGCGCTCGGCTATATCCCCCTGGAGACGGTACACCAGGCGGCCACCGCCACTGTTCACGAAGGCGCCGCGCTTGACCATCAGCACATCGGCACGGTTTTCCAACAAGACTCTGGCCGACAGGCGCTGATTTTGCCTCAGGTGCAAAGCGGTATCCTGCTGGAACCGGACCCGGGTAGAGACTTCGCGGTTACGTACTTCGGGGGAGATGGAGGCCAACTTGCCCATCACCATCACGCCGCCGAAGTTGAGTTCCACATCCATCCCCAGCCCCAGTTCATCGGCGTAGGTTTCCGGCACAGCCAACTCGGCCTCGAAGGCACTCAAGTCCACTACGGTCAGGATCGGCTGGCTCTGGGCGATACGGGCTTTTTGTTCCGTCAGCCAGTTACCTATAATGCCGCCAACAGGGGCTGTGATGTTCAGTGCTGCCACCTGACGTTCCAACTCGGCTACCACCAATGCCTGACGATTGACCTCGGCCGCCTTGTTTTGCAGCTCAAAGGTCAGGGTGTCTTTCATCAGTGCGGCTTCCTGCTGGGCATGGGCATACTGCAGCTTGGCCTTGTGCAGCTCATCCTTGCTCTTCTCGTAATCTATCTTGGAGATCAGGCTGGTTTCGATCAGTTGATCGCCGCGGCGGCTCTCCCTGTCTGCTGCCTCCAGATCCACCTTGGCCATATCCAGTGTCTGATTCGCCTTGAGTTGATTACGTCGGGCGTCCAACTTGGCCCGCTCCAGGGCACTTTTCATCCCATCGAGCAGGGCCTGCTGCTGCTTGAGGCTGTTGGTCAGGCTGTGGCTTTCTATGGTCGCGACCACCTGGCCCTGCTCGACCCTGTCCCCCGGATTGGCTATCAGAGTCACAGTGCCGCCTTCAGGGCTGTAGAGGATTGGCGCGTTGGCGGCGACTATTTTGCCTGTAGTGGCGATATCCCTGGTCAGAGTGCCGCGCTCCAGAGTGGCGAAGCGCAGCTCACTGCGATCTATGGATTCACTGACACCGCTGCCACTGACACTGGCCCACACCAGGCCCGACAGCAACAATACTGCCGCGCCCAGGGTAGCTGGCCACTTGAGGCGACGCGCTAAACTCGGCGCCACTTGCTTGTCTTGTCCGCTGGTATCCTTAATCATCCCGTTTGTTCCTCAATTGAGCTTGTGACCATCTTGTTGCAACTAGGTTTACAAAGCTTGTGCCAAGTTTAGATAGTCATAGTTATCAATTGGTTGGAAAGCAGTGGAGATTTTATTTGTGTCCGCGGACAAGCGGATACTGTCCGCTTTCTGCAAAAGTGTCCGCCAGGCGGACACTTGGGGAAATCCGACTTCGACAGGCCCCGGCATGCCTTCAGTCAGATGCCTTGAATGCCAATTGCTGTGTAAGCCACTCTCTACAAAATAGAGTGGCGCGAGGACTTATTCGCACCTTCCTTGGGATTTAATAACAGATGAATAAATAGAGGCCGGGCTTAAAACGCCTGCAGCAGGATGACCAGACTGGCGCCGAAGCCGGGATGATGATTGTCATAGCCGCTGCCCTTCGCGGGCCTTGTCGAGCACCTTGCAGATGGCCTCAACACCTTCCAGCGCCCTTGGGGTAGCCCGGTGCAGGAGATCGGCGTTAAGTGTGTAGATTTGTTCCATTTTCACTGCAGGGATCTCCTGCCATTGGCTCCAGTCCAACCGCTTGCCATCGCCCTTTTCATCCGTCTTGATGATCACCTCGGGTTGACTGAGAAGCACATTTTCCATACTTACCTGAGGATAGGGTGAACTGCTGTCCTTGAAGACATTGTTGCCATGGCAGACTTCCAACAACTGCTGGATCCAGCTGTCCTGGGCCACTGTCATCAAAGGCTCGGACCAGAGTTGATAGAACACCTTGATCTCCGGCTTGGCGGCATTGTCCCGGCGCAAAGTTGCCAATTGTTGCCGGTAGTCGGCAGCCACTTCCCCGGCCCGCTGTCTGTGGCCGGTGAGGCGCCCTAGCTGTTCCAGCTCTTCGGCAATGCCTTCCAGGGTCTTGGGGTCACTGCCGTAAATGCGATACCCAAGCTTGGTCAACTGTTCGATATCTTCGCTGCGGTTGCCCGTATCCCAGACCACCACCAGATCCGGATTCAGCTCTATCACTCTTTCTATCTGTATGCCGTAGTAGCCGCCTATGCGGGGAATGGCCTTGGCGGCCTCGGGGAAATCGGCATAGTCTGTGGTGGCTACTATCTGCTCCCCCGCGCCAATGGCAAACAGCATCTCCACCGCATGGGGAGAGAGCGCCACTATACGCATGGCCGGCCTGGCGCTAACGCTTTTATTGACCGCTTTGTCGGGCGACTTGGCCTGGGCGACAGGGCTCAGAGCCAAACTGCAAAGCAGGCAGAGTATCAGTCGGTTCACCTGGTTTCCTTGGTTATTCACAAAATTGCTTCAAGCATACCTCAAGCAAGTTGTGAGTAAAACGCGCGCCCCAGGTTCTGCGACCGCAAAAAGCACACCATTTGACCAATAAAAAGTCAGCCAATGTTCAGTTTTGAGACGGCGCAAGTAAAACTTGTTAAACATTGGCATCACAGGTTGACCGAGAGTAAATAATTAATTTTAATACCCTGTTTTTATATATAGTTACAGAGCACCAAGGAATACAAGTGCGCCTCTTTTTTGTCCTGATATTTTGCTGTTTCGGCCTGCTTGGCGGCTGTAAAAGCACCCCATCCGCCCCCGAACCTCAACCCGTGGATCCGCAAAAACTGGCGCTGGAACAAGCCTTCAACGCCCGAGGCTTTACTCTGTCAGCACTGGATAACATCAATTATCTGGGTGCCAGGCAGTGCAGCAACCTGGAGCTCCAGGCCCACAGAGGCTCGATACGTTTTCCGGAAAACTCGCTGGAAGCCGTCATAGATGCCCTGGATAACCAGTTTGATGTGATTGAAATCGACGTGCGCCTGACCCGGGATGATGTCTGGGTCATTCATCACGATGGCCGCACCGGACGCGAAACCGGCACCATAGACAATAAGCGCCGCAAGATAGAGTCGATTCGCTATGAGAAAGAGTGGGGCTATCTGCGCCAACGGGACATGCAAACCGGCGCCCTCACAGATACAGTACCGCCCAACTTTCGCCAACTGGCGCAGGTGTTCAGCCGCTATGCCCATAGCGGACAGAAGCTGAATATTGAGATCAAGAGTCGCGCCGGCAGCCGGGATCTGGAGATGCTCGACTATCTGGCCTTCAGTATCATAGGCCAGGGGCGCTACTTCTACAGCAGTCTGGAGCTGGAAAACCTCAAAAAAATGAGGAAGATAAACGACGCTGTTTTCCTGTCCTTTATCCAGAGCCCGGCCAAGGCCTCGATGAACAAACTGGCGGCCGATATGAAACGCGGCGCAGGTCAAGATCCCATCTTTTTGCGTAATCAATCCATGCTGGAGGATATTCAGGGTTACGCCAACCGCCGCTACCGGGAAAAGCGTTATGACTCCTCGGCCGGACTCAATAAGCTGAAAAAGGCGCTCAAGTCCAACTTCGGTATCGCCCTGGACATACGCCACTATCGGCGAAACGCCCAAGGCTTCAAGTCATTGGCCCATAACCGCGGCATTCCTGTGGCCAGCTATACCATAAATGGTCATGATTACCACGAACAGAGCCTGCTGGGGCTCAAGCGCAGTCAACTACCCGACTCTGTGATTATCGACGACAGTCTCTATGGTTTTTGCAGCCGCTTCGCCCTGCCGCCCATGCTGCCTTATCAAGGCAGCACTGAGCTGACCCGCAAGCTGGCCACGCTGCCCAAGGATCTGGATCTCTCCAAGCTCTCTTTGCTGGAAACCTACTGGCCCAACGGCCTGTATCCGGCGGTGGATGGCAAACTGAAGTCCTTCAAGACAGGCGCTGTGGCCAATAAAGGCAAGGCGTCCGAGTCTGGCGGCGGCTTTGTTCCTGTGATCATGAAAACCCAGGCCGGCCCCAGAGAAAACCAGACCCAAGTAGACCTCACCGCAGATGACGCAGTGAAAATAGAGCTGCGCCGCAGCGAGCAGCAGTGAGGAACCAAGGATGAAAAAACTGTCCTGGCGGGTATTTTTCCTGCTGCTGAGCGCCGCCTATCTGATCCCAGAGGCCATCTTCAACGCCCAACTGGTTTCTTTGGTGGGCTTGGGCACACCCAAGCCCGAGCAACTCGAACACCTGGAGATTTACGGCCGCACCATTTCCGGGATAGGTGTGACCCTGCTGCTGGCCGATCTCTTGCCGGCGCGGCTGTTCAAAACCGGCCTGAGAGGCAGCCTGACCCTGTTGCTGCTCACCTTGTGCGTCTGGCCCAGCGTGTTTTTCGGCCAGAAATACCTGATAGAGCAATGGTTGATTGAACCCTCTACCCCGGAGCAGCGTCAATACGCGGCCTACAGCGCGGCGCTGCGTGATGCCCTGGCGGTTAACGCGGTCGAAGTCGAAGGTCTCAACTACGACCCCAAAGAGCTGCACAGCTCTGAAAACCTGACCTTTCTGGCCCTGTTCGGCGGCCTGGCCTATGCCGACCACAACCTCACCGACAACCTGGATGATTACAAGCAGAAGATCATTCACAACTTCGTGCAAAAGCGGGCCTATCGCGACTTTGACCAGCACTATCACGACTTTGGTCAACTCTATGATGAGCTGTCGGCCAGCTATCGCAGTTATGCCGAAGGCTCCAACCGATACAACCAGACCCTGGCGGGGATCCCGGAGCGGGAGATGGGTTACTGGCAAAACATAGAGCAGGAGGTCAATCAGGGATGGGGCAAGTATCAACAGGCGCAAAAGGCCCATGTGGCCAAGGCCGGTGCCAGGGCCCAGGAATACGGCCCCAAGATCTTCTCCTACCATGAAGACACCAACCGCTGCCAGGAACGCTACAAAAAGTCGTCCCAGAAAGAACGTCGCTATCAATGTATAGAGCGGGAAAACGCCCGCTACAAGACAATGATCTCCAAGGCGGGGCTCGGCTACATAGATCCCAACTACTGGTTGATAGTCGAAGATATCAGCACAGGCGAAAACCTGCTGTCCAGCGCCCTGTTCGGGGTGATGACAGCCGGTGTCGGCACCGCCATGCAGGCGCTGAGCCTGGCTACAGGTGGCGATGGCGGTCTTAAGGATAAACGCTATAAGTACACAGACGATCCGGATCATTACCAGCGCCTGTTCTTGGCCCATCCCAAGTTCCAGGCGATGTTTGAAAAGGAAACCGGCTATCCGTTCAACATAGGGTCACTGGCCGACTTCAGGGTGCATCCTGTGACTCAGGTGAAACTGCGCCGGGCCCTCAAGGCCAAGGGGCTGAAACTGCCGAACAGCTGGCATATCAACAATCGTCCGCTGTTTAGCCAAAGCGTGGCCAAAACGGTTAAGGCCGAAGCCGATGCCCGCTGGCAAAGCGAGATGCGTAAACGCGGTTTGGACTTGCCTATCAACTTAAGTTGGAACGCCTTTCAGTTGCATCCGCAGATCCAAAGCAAGATAGCCGCACGCATGGGCGATCTCTATGTGCCTAACGTCCGCGCCGACTGGAACCAGGCCAACTTCAAACGCCATGTGCTGGATCCCAACATCCAGAAGCGTACCCAGAGTTACCTGCAGATGTTGGCCGAGTCGGAACGTGAATTTGCCGATGGCGGCCGCTATGCCGAGCAAGGCAAGCAGGCACTGCGATCTGTGATTATTCCGCCCATCTCCATGTCACTCAGCCTGTTTTTGATCTGTATGACCTTTATCAAACTGCCGCTGAAGACGCTGCAGCTGTTCCGCCCCGGCGCGAGTCAAGCAAATGGCAGCGAAGACAGTACCGGCATAAATGAGAATGCCAATGAAAGTGCCAAGTCCGGCAAACGCCGCTGGCTGGCATTGACCGCCAAGCTGTTGCCGCCCCTGTTGCTGCTGACCTTGCCGGTGCTTTTGGTGCAAAACCGCTACACCCAGGATGATACCAGCCCGGTGAACTACTTCCTCACCAAGGTGGAACAGTCCGGCAATATCGGCTTTGCCTACGCCCTGCGCTGGACACTGCACGCCCAGCCGCTACTGCATCCTTTGGGGCTGAGCTTTGAGCAACACACGGGTATCTATCAGGCCTTCTCGCCGCTGGCGCATTCACTGGCCAAAATAGACTTGCTGCACAAGAGCACTCCAGCGCCACTCAAGGCCAGCGAGCTGGCACCGACCGAGACACGCCTCAAGGTCGAAACCAATGTGAACAACGCAAATATCAGGATCATGAACATCGGCCCCAAGTATCACCCTGGGATCCGGCTTAAACCGGGCAACTACGATGTGCAGGTAAGCGCCCCCGGTTATCAGACCTACCGCAAATGGCACAGCCTGAATGGCGGCGAACAAACACTGACAATCCGTCTTTTACCCAATTGACAAGGAAACTGAATGCACCATTGCAATCAACCCATTTATGCCAAGGAAAACTTCTGCGGTCACTGCGGAGAGTCCCTGCCTGAGCAGCCCAAACTGAAGAACATTGAGGATGTCGCCCCTGAGATCCTAAAAGATCTTAAACCCCACTATTCCGGCGCCAGGACGTTCACCGGCCGGGTCAACTCCAGTTTCCTCTACAAGCGGCGCCGGGTAGACAGTGGCAATAACCTCACCTACAGCTACTGGTGGCTTGAGCTCGAAGACAAGGACGGCAACATAGAGCGGGTCAGTGTCAATGCCGAGAACAAGTTCTACGACCAGCTTCGCCGCGGCGATGTGCTGACCTTGTTTTATCCGACAGATTACACCCTGAATTACCGCATCGAAGGTAAAGACGCCAAACGCCTGGTCAGCCATAACCATATGGCTCCGGCCGCTATCAGTCATGAAGCCGACGGTCAACGCTCCACCATAGTGCCCGACTATGAGCCGGGTAGCCAATCCAGCGCCTTCTGGTGGCTGCTGCTGGGGATTGCCAGCGCCTTGTTGCTGTACTTTGGTGCCAAGCAACCCACAGAAATCGCTATCGGGGTGGCCGTGGTCCTGTCTGTGGTGTGTTTCATTCTGGAACGTCAACGCAACCAGAAGAAGCACACCAGGGAACTGCGCCGCTACGAGGCGCTGCAACTGGCGATGAAACGCCTGTTGTCTGTCACCCAAGAAGCGCTGGGCTACCATATCGCCCAGCGGCCGAGAAAAGACTCGGATATTTTCTGCTTCAAATGCCAGAGTCGCATCGACGGCGAGCACGGCTACTGTGTTCAATGCGGCAGCTCGCAGCAGCAAGCACCGGCAACGGCCGCCAACAGCCTCAGTGTCCGCGATGAGGAAGAGGCCATGATGCAGCAATACAGCCTGAGTTACCGTGAGCCCTATCTGCACAAACATGTCTTGGCCAGCGATGAAAAGGGTGAAGTCAGCGTTTCCTGCATCATGGGCAAAGTGCTCGACAGAAGTGCCAGCGCCAGTGTCGATGACTTCACGGTCACCACCACAAAAACCACCACCACAGACCATTATGTGGGTAACAGATTCTCCCACAGCACCACAGACACTGAAACCAGCAGCCATCGCAGCCGCAGCTCCAACGTTGATGGCGAAGTCTTGCTACAACTGGCCGATGGCGAAGTGCGGGAGATGCGCTTCGGCGAAGATCTGCTGGGGGATCTGGATGTGGGCGACTGGATGGTTTACGCCAGCTCAAGAGCCAAAATGGGCGTTGATGACTATAACCGTGAGTACGCCTACAACCTGACCAAGAACAAACGCTATAACAACACATCTTTCCAGCAATACGGCAAGCTCAACGGCGCAGGCACTTGGATCTTGTTGGCGATTGCCGCCTTGGTCTTCAACTTCTGGGGTCCGGATTATATCTGGTATCCGCTGTTCGATATGCTCTACTTCCCGCTGCTGGATCCCATCTACAGCACCTCCTTCTTTAGACACAACCTGACCCTGGTGGTGTTTATCATGGTCAGTGCAGTGCTGCTGGTTTGGACCCTGCTCTACGGGCGGCGTAACCAAGAGCGTAAGCGTAAACTGCTGTCACGCCTGACCGACCATATCGACGGTTTTACCCGCGCCATCCCAGAGTTGAAGGAAAAGCTTAAACGTATGGGCTAACGCCGGTTTATACTCCCCCAAGCCACCTCACGAGGTGGCTTTTTTGCCCCAGAGAAAAATATAGAGAATTGAGAATGCAAGTAGCCTATATAAACGAAGACATGAATGAAGGGGATTCACTATTTAGTGCGGTCGATATTCGCTCGTCACTTTATGATGACAATGACTTTATCCCAACAAGTTGTCTGAATGAGATTGTATGGCAGGACACTGACATCCTCGATATTGAAGCGTTGGATTTAATCAGAGGGGGCGCTTTTAATGTTACCAAGGAGATAGCCGAATTAATCATGAGCTTTGACCCTTACGGGGTCGAAGTCTATCCCTCCAAGTTAACCTGCGCCGGCACAGGTGTTTTAACCGATCGTTATATACTGGCAGTAGACAACTTGGTGGATGCCGTTGATACCGAAAACAGCATCAAAATAACCAAAGCTACCAGCCGGTTTTTCTTATCGGCTGAAAAAATCAACAAACTTCCCGAAAGTAAAAGACATGTATTCAAGCCGATAGGAATGACGAAAACATTCTTCTCTATTGAACTACTTGAAGCCCTCATACGCCTGGACGAGGAAGGAAAGATAAACACCAGCATTGTGGCTTTCTCATTTGATACATCCGAAGAAGCACCTAGAATATAAGCCTTTAAAACGGATGCGCCTGGCTATGAATCCCACTAAGAATGCCGCTATGAATATAACCATGAATGATTACGCGCTGCTGTCCAGACAATCTCTGGCTGAATTTGCATTCCAGCCAACCCCGAAATCCACAGTCACTCTTGAACCAGACCTGCTTCTGGAAATAACATTCTCCCCCAAGCTTTTTATTGTCAACGATATAGCAGAGAGAATCGCGGAACGGGTCCAACATGGTGTCGAGTGGCTGGACGCAAGGGTAGATTGCTCACCAAGCCAACCATCAAAAGATCAAATAAAAGTATTTGAAAACTTCCGTATGCCGTACATACACCAGACTTATCGGCTAACTAATGAAGAGAAGCAATATGGCAAGTTAAACTGGTTGGATTTGGAAACCGCAAAGCTGGATTTTTCACGCCTGGAAGGTGTCCCACTTGAAGAGCGACTAATATTTAAGCTTGAAGAGGATTTCGGTTACCTGTTTATCCATAACAGCGTGGTAGCTTTGCTTAAAAAGCATGTAAAAACAGTTTGGGTAAGAGATGTATAAAAAACACGTTTATGCATTAACAACTGCCTATTGATGCCCCCTGGTATGACTTTTTTCGACCCGCGAATTTCTTTCGCGGTAATTTGCCTTGCTATAACCCAAAGTTGAATATCAAGTACAAAATAAACAAGAGTATTGCCCATATAGCCAGTTTGAAAGCCGCTCTGATTTCAGTGATTAGCGCTGCCAACTCTGAATGATACAGGGAATGACGTTCAGCTTTTCCAAACAAGATCCCCATATACAGATCATAGTTGCCTAGTTGTTGGCCTATTTGTCCCCAAAATGTCCTGTTTTTATCCTGATTGGTCTGAGTCAGTTTATGCAGTTTCAGACATGCTCTTACCCAAAGAGAGAGCACCACTGAACATAGGAATAAAAAAGTAGATTCAGCCACTTATACTTTCCTTGTAACGCTTGCGGTAAGGGTTGAAAACCTTATTTTACACCCGATTTCAACAACTCTGCCCATTAATTCGCAGAGGCGCAGAGCGAAGCCGAGTTGACCACTTTCCTGACAGACAAACCGGCCTGCTTTAAGCGCCAGAGCCACTATAGTCCCTCGGCGTAACAGGTTGCCGAAGGGCTCAAGCTGCAGCGCAAACAGCTTATTGCGGCAATCATTAAGCCCACACGGCTAAACCATAAATAAAGCCTCAACAGCCAAATAACAGCGATGAGGCAGAGCTATCGCAGCCGCTCTCGACCTTAAGCTCATCGTCGTAAACATCACGACTGCCCAGATACTCACCGTGTTCGAACGTTTGGATATAGTAAGCTTTACCCTGGATGTAAGACACGGTTTCGCCATGCTCCTTACCGTCCTGATAACGGGCGACCTTGTTCAGTAACCCGTCTTCGGTGAAATAGTAAAAACTGCCCTGCGCCTGTCCTTTAGCGTCATATTGCTCCCGCCCCAGTTCATAACCCGCAGCAGAGTGCGCCAGCCAAGTGCCGACTTTTTTGCCGTAATGATACTCCCCTTGCCAGAGGGACACTTGGGTTTCATAGGGATCCTGGTACTGCCACAGGCCATGCCTTTTGTCCTGGCTATAATTTCCCTTGGCTTGCAGCTCGCCTTTTTCGCTGTAGGTTTGGTATTCCCCCTCAAGCTGCCCGTGCCGGTAATGCGCCAGCTGCAACAATTGGCCATCGTGTACCTGGATTTCTCTCACTTCACCGTGCAACCGCCCCTGGCTGTCACGCTGTTCTGTACGGCGGTTACGGGCATCTTGATAAGTCCAGAACCCCACCTTTTTGTAATGGGCATATTCGCCCTGCTCCAGCAGCTTGCCGCTGACCAGTTTCTTCTCATAAGCGCCATGGAGCTGACCTTTTTTGTAGTGACTGGTCTCTATATAGGGCTCATCATCCCAGAGCCCCTGATACATTTGCACGGCCAGCCCCTCGCGCTTGCCCTTGATTTTTTCCTCTCGTTCAATGACAACGCCGTTGGCATCAAACTTCTGATATAGTGTCCACACCCGAGTCATATCCTGCTGCATTCTTGAACTGAGCTTGCCGTCTTGGAAGTGTTGCCTATCGAGGATCTGCTTATCTTTGACAAAACGGGCGCTGAACTCCATGGTCTTGCTGCCGTCATCGGCAAACTTTTGTTCAAAGACCAAGCGGCTTTTCTCGTCAAAGCGCTGTAACTGCTGCAGCTTCGAGCTACTGGTATAAAAGGTTTGCTGCTCGCCCACCTTTTCGCCCTGCTGATAATGTTCGATTCGTGTCAGCTGTCCCTTGGCATCATACTGGCGGCTTTCCCCGTGCTCTCGATTCTGCTGGAAACTGGTTTCCCGACTAAGCTGGCCATTTTTATGCCAGCGTTTGGCCGGCCCCTGCCGCTGGCCATCCACATAGACATACTCGGCCTCTTGGACACCTGTATCCCAGTATTCATAGGCTTTTCCCTGCTGACCTTTAGGGCCAAAGGTGTCAATGGAGGACAGCTCACCATTGCGGTGATAACGTTTGCGCTCCCCTGTCAGTTTACCCGCCTGATACAGGCTGCGCTCACGCAGTTGCCCACCCGGGTAGTATTCCAGTTGCTCCCCTTCCGGCAGACCATTAACCAGCGAGTGCTGCGCCTGCAGACTGCCATCCTGGTAATAGTGGCTGTCTTTACCAACACGTTTGTCGCCCAACTGCTGATAAACCTCCTCTAACTGACCGTTACTGTAGAAGTTTTTCTGAGTGCCTCTTTGTTCACCATCAACAAAACCGGCCTCCATGGTCAAGACGCCGTCTTCATCATAGAAGCGGATCTGGCCTTCCATCTCGCTGTTATCGTTATAGTTGCCATCGGAAGACAGCTTGCCGTTATTGTGAAAGAACTGGTAGTTACCCAGGGCATTTTGGAAGATCCCCGGCTTGGCAAAGCTGCCCTTGAATCTGGGGGTATCCGAGCCGACATAATAGATGGTGGTCTGCCAACCATGCTGATCCTGGATTTGCGGATCTTTAACATAAAAACTGGCCTGGCGCTCACTGTCGACCACTTGCCAATCCTCATTCAGCCACACTGTCTCGGCGCTGGCCATCCAGCTCATCAGGCCACAAAGTAATATCAATACACGCATTTTCTTGTCCTTAAGGCAGTGGCGGGAAACTGTTGACCCAGCGGATATCCAGGGGCTCGCCCTGGTACTCGAGTTTACCGATACGTTCCACACTATCGGCAACCCTTAGGTATTTGTCTTCCATGACGGCTTCGCTCAGCGGGATATCCTCTGAGCTCAGGTAGCGCGCCTGCTTGTCCAGCAACGGCAGTTGCACGTCATCGGCACTGTAGAGATGGTAACTCTGTAGGAATTGCTGCACAGATTGCTGCAGATCCAGCTCGCCAAACACTTCAAGGGGCACCAACCAGGCACGTTCACCCGGGGTATAGTCGACAGAGTGCCATACCGGGCGACCATCACAGTGCAGATGACTGGGTATTTCCAGACCATAGAAATAACGGCGAATGCCATCCTCGGTACTCAGTTGGTACTCGACTTGAGTCGTCATGCGCTCGTTAGGCTTTGCTTTCCAGACCAAAGCCGATGGCCCTTGTTTAAAATCGCCTTCAATTTGCAGCTGGCAGATACCGGCCCAGTCCCGCGGCAAAGTCAGCTTGGCACCCTGCGGCGTATCGGCCTGAGTCGCAAAGGTGGCCGGATCAAAATCGACCGCCTCTTCGCCGGTATCATTGTAATAAAGGTAATGCTTGCCCATGGGAGGCAGGGTGTAATCGGCGGCAAAGGCCTCACGGTTCACCCAGCGCACCTCGCGGCTGAAACCGGCTTGTTGCTGATCCAAGATGGCATGAAAGGTTACCTCTGCTGCCGGCTTGGTCAATTTCACCCGAAAGAGTTGTTGGCCGCTAAACAGCAAACTGCGATCCATGCTGTTGAGCCACTCGGGGCCACCTTGCGGTGTCTGATAGCGAAACTCGCCTTCAAGCCCATCGAAAAACGGCACCAGATAACCATCGGCGCCGCTGAAATGCAGCAGATACTCGCCCTCTTGCTGCGCTACCGGGGTAATAGTGAGTGTGCCACCGGCCAACGCCAACTGCTGCTCCTGCCCAGACCGCCATTGGCTGGAAACCGATACCAACTCGAGTGGCCTATAGTCTGCCACGGCACTGAAGGAGGATATTTTTTCAAACTGGTTTCGCTGATCCCATCCCAGGGGCACAATCGCGGTACTGATGACTAGCGCACCACTCTCCTGATAGGGGCCCAACTGGCTGAGTATGCTCCACTCCAGTGCAATGGGTTTATCTTCGGCATCCAGCGCCAGCAGATCTCGGTAGCGGATTTCCCCCAACACTTCTCTATCGCCTTCAGTCAGCAAGAGCTCCAGTTGCAGATGTTCAGACTCGCCACGAAATGTGCCCTTACCATAGCGGAATAAGCTTTCGGCACTGAGCTCAAGCCCATCGGCAGGCTTGGGGGGCGATGCCATGATGGGGTTCCAGTTGTCCATATCATCGAAGGCGATTTGTTGCCTCAGATCGCCCACCTGATCGAGCAGATCTTTGCGCGACATCACTATCTGTATATGGTTGTTGCCTTGTTGGCCCATGGCGTCAATCTTGCTCTCAAGCACCAACACCATTTTCTGCAACCAGCCACTCTCACGCGCCAGGCGCATATGACCATACAGACGACTATCGCCGCTTTCGGCGGTCAACTCTGCGTCCACTATCTCAGGGGTCACCTTAGTGACCAATAGTTCCGTTTGCTGACCATTAAACCCCTCGAGTATCAGCTTACTGCCCTCTTTGGCGGGGATCTTTTGCAACACACCGGGAGTCTCCATCCCCTGAGTCAAATGCTCGATTAACTCAGGGCCCGAGCGTGCCAACATCTTTTGCCAGCTCTCTTCATCCTTGCCCTTAAATGCCAGTAATTTGCCGGAGTCTTTATCCAGGGTGATTTCAAAGCCGCGGGAAAACATCTGTTGCAACTCGGGCTCATCGTTTGCAGCGGTAAAACTACTGAAACTATTGCCGCCACCGGACATAGTCATAAACTTGGGCACCAGTTCCAGCTTGAGTGTCGGCGAGGTCTCAATCACCTTATAGTGCATCAAAGAGTTGCTGTGCTGAGTAAATACCCGTCCGCCAATATCTATGTTGGCTTTTGTCTGTACCCAGTAATCGACTCGATCGCCTTTTTTAGGGTCAAATTCAACATGGGAATTGGGGGTACACGCGGATAAGAGCCATAACAGGCCGAAGAGGGAAAGATACTGCTTCATTTCATTCCTTGAAGAAGAACGCTTAAAAATTAGCGCCACATTATGCCAAATCAGAAGTCATAATTCTCCTGCTATTCGACCATATACGCGGTATCGAACTGAACCCCAAGACTACGACTAAAAACAAAAAACAAGCCCCATGACTCTTGGCAGGTTTTCTCTCAGCCCAAGCTTGAATAGAGTCTTTAAAAATAACCCAAAACAGCTTAATTTTGCGATGCCCCAGTGAAGGTGCCAGGCGTTTCTTCTGTTAAAATCAACTCAATCTGAATGCTTGAAACCAATGAGGAACTTATGAACCCTATTATTGCCCTGCTGAAAGAGCACAATATCAGCGATGAACAAATAAGCAGCCTGTTCCAGAGCCTGACCGAAAATCCCCTGATGGCCATGGGTACTCTGGGGCAGTTGGGATTACCGCCGGAAAAGTTGCAGGGGTTGATGATGCAAGTGATGCAGAACCCGGCACTGATCAAAGAAGCCGTGGAAGAACTGGGACTGGATTTCTCCAAGGTTGAAGCCGCCAAAGCCCAAATGAACAAGTCTGTTTAATCCTGTGCGCCCTCAAGGCCTGACTCATTTGGCTTTGAGGGCCGATTTCATGTTCTGTCATGCATCCAGTATTAGGCTGATAAATTGGCTGTGCCATCAGCTCAGTTCGCAGCAACGCTTAGGAAGGTGCGAATAGGTCCTCGTGGCACTCTGGCTTACACAGCAATTGGCGCTCAAGGCATCTGACTGAAGGCATGCCGGGGCATGTTGAAGTCGAATAACGCAGAGAGCCGGTTGCTGTGAAAGCCCCGAAGGGCGTGGCTTACAGATCTGTCTGCTGTGTTGTGCTTCTTGCAAAGGACTAGGGCCATTTGCTGCGAACCACGCCTTGCATCCAGGCCTGTAAGCCGACGCAGAGCACACATGGGACTTGTTCGCACCTTCCATTTTTGATAGTTCTCTGAAGCAATACCCGTATCAAGCGCCCGACAATTTCTGCAATAACTTTGATGCCCGTCCGGATTGGCTGCGGTCACACGTGCCGGCGTATTACCAAAATCAGCGGGATAGGGATGAAATATATGTTCCTCACCATGAGTCGCAGAACAGTTGGGACACGACTTAAACTTTCGGCCGCTTCCCGGCTCCTGCTTACGTAACATTCCGCTATTCAAACGCCCACCACAAAAGTTACAGCTCATCAGCTCTCTCCATGTTATTAACTGATATTCAGCATGGCAAACAGCTCACGCTGAACAAACAATAACCAAAGGCCTGTTGAAAGCCAATCTCTTATCTCTCCGTGATATTTTCCTAGCACAAGATTGAGACAAATCGTGTGCGTTTAACAAACACGCTACAAAACGCTACATCATTTGCCGTGCCACCCACTGAGTCGGCGTGCTTAAGTAGGTGCTCGGTCAATATTCGACCAAGGAAGTATGGGTCGATGATCGAAAGCTGAATTTATCCCAATCATACAGGAGGTATTCCAGTGACAAGATCCCAGTGGTTCAAGCGTCTGTCGGCGCTATGTCTCGTCTCAGCCAGTTTGCTGCTGACACCGGCAGCCGTGGCCCAAAAACATCTCAAACAAAATCTCAGTCAATTGACCAATCAAGCGTCCAGCATAGTCTCGGGCCAAGTGGTGTCTGTGACCGATGGCTTTGATGAGCGCAAACGCCCCTATACCCAGATAACCATTCGGGTAGGTATGGATGCCAAGAACAAACATAAAGCCGGCAGCGAATATACTTTCCGCCAGTTTGGTTTGCTCAAGCCCCGCTCCATGGGTAATGGCAAAGTCTACCTTGGCGTATCCCCCGAAGGGTTCGCCCGCTGGTCGGTTGGCGAGCAGGTAGTGGCCTTTATGAATCCGGATCTCGGTGCTGGCCTGACTTCTACCGTAGGGCTGGAACAAGGCAAATTCATTGTGCAAAACGGCAAAGTCAGCAATCAACTGGGCAACATAGGCCTGTTTGATGGCATGAACACCCAGTCGCTCAGCCCTGAAGAGCAGAGCCTTATCACCACGGCAGGTGCTGTGGATGCCGCCGCATTTATGTCTCTGGTTGGCAAACTGGTACAGGAGGCCAAATAATGAAGCTTTCAAGAATTGCCACGGCCTTACTGTTGGGCTCAGTCTCCTCTGCCGCGCTGGCCGGTGGCCCGCTGTATATTCACGAACCCACAATGCAGCCCTATAAGTGGGATACTTCCAAGGGGGCGATTCCCGTCTATACCGACGGTGGCCCTGTGATTAAAAACAAGGATGGGGTTGACGTACAAACCTTCACCATTCTGGAAAAGGGGCAGGTGTTCAATCTCGACATCACACTACCGGACGGCACTGTAATCCCGGCGGGTACTGTGCTGGACCGGGATTACACCTTCCTCAGCATAGCTCAAGCCAATGCCATTACCGCCAAGGCCGTGGGCGAATGGTCTGCGGTGGAAACCTCCACCTTTGAGATGTCGGTGCAGGGCACCATTGAACAGCAAACCGGCATCCAGGACGTCAATCAAACCAATGTCGATCAGATCTATTCCGCCGTAAACGGCTATGGTTTCTGGGTCAACTATGACACCGATGGCCAGATACTGGAACAGTATTTCGGCGTACCACGCAGCCAGGTGCTGGGGATAGCCTTCCCCGAGTGGGCCGATGAAGAAACCGGTGAAATCCTTGAGGCCACTGCCTTGATGAACGGCTGGTACGTAGGAATAGATGACACAGAAGGCGAAATGATTGCCGGGGTATTTACCCATGAATTCGGCCACGCCCTCAATATGTCGCACTCCCAGGCCAATGGCCATCTCAGCTATATGTCGGCCTCTTACAGCCCGCAATATGACGGGGTACCGGGTTGCGCCATCACCAATCAATACACCAGCGCCAGCCAGATAGCGCCGGACACTATTGAAACCATGTTCCCCTTCATCAATGTGTTGGGAATTCAGGGCGCCGAGCAATCAACGGTCAATGTGCGCGACGACATAGTCAACCTGTCAGATCTCTACCCTACAGCGGAATATCGTTCTGGCTACGGCTCGATTTCCGGTACCCTGTACACCAAGGAAGGAGTGGATTATTCGGGCATGAACATGGTGGCCCGCAACCTGGATAACCCACTGTACGATGTGGTCACTCAACAGTCCGGCAACCTGACTCAAGGGCTTGTAGGCCCGGATGGCAAGTTCACCATCAATGGTCTGACACCCGGCGGCCGCTATGTGCTCTACATGGAGACCATCAAGGCCGGTGGTTATCCTACCCAACAAACCGCCCTCTTGTCAGAGGCCGAATACTGGAACAGCAATGAAAGTAGCAATCCGGCCAGCGATAGCGCCTGTGATTTCACTCCTATCATTGCCGAAGCCGGAGTAACCAAACAGGCCGATATCTATTTCAACGGCTACACAGATGGCATCCAATATACCCCGCTGGTAAGCGCCTTTGTGCTGGATCATGCCAAGAACGGCAAACGTGCCATGGGGATAACCGGCACTACACCTTTCCTCTATGACAGCACCAAGAAGGCCCTGTTCGAGCTGCACCCAGCCGGTAATGCCGTGGTTGCCGGACACCCCACCATGAACAAAAACGCTACCAAGGCCGGTGTCATGGCGGACTTCAGTGGCAACGGCATCAGCAATGCCGCCATCTGGGATCTGCGCAGCGACAAACTAACCTCGCTTGGGGATCTCAACGGTAACAGCTGCGGTGGCTCGGGGCAGTCAGGCACCAACTCCAGCTATGTCTGGGATATGGACGATAGCGGCGACACAGTTGTTGGCACAGCCTATCTGGATACTGACGGTAACGGCGCCTGCCAGAGTGCATTCAAGGACGAGATAGTGCCCTTTATCTGGACCAAGAAGGCCGGTATGCAGCAACTGCCTTACCAATTTGCCGAAAAGGTTCAATGGCTGCGTGCCGACAGGATAGCCGGCAACGGCAGTACCATTACCGGCACTTATGATGGCACCAGTCAGGTTGCCTGGGTCGATGGCCGCTTCCACGACACCTCGGCTGAGTTTGGCGCCCAGGACTCCTCGGTGATCTCCAACGACGGCAGCACGGTTGGCTTTGGCACTCGCACCGGAGTCACCCTGTGGCATACGGACTCGGGCCAACAGGAGAACATAGGTAGCCTGCGCTGGTGTGAGCAGGTACCTTTCAATCACTTCTTCCTGGGTAATCTGTGTGCCGAAGGTTGGGATCACGACAGCATCAGCGCCGAGTTTGGCGTACCGCGTATGCTGCTACTTGATGCCAGCGACGATCTGTCGATGATTACCGCTCGCTCCGGTAGCCTGTTTACCGGTTTCAGTGGTGGTATCTACCTGGAAGGTTTGGGCTGGATGAGCACCAGGGAGTTCTTCGCCAAGCAGGGCGTTACCGAAGCCAAGGCACTGACCATAGATAACCCATTTGCCATCAGTGCCAACGGCTCTGAAATGATGGGGGGTATTGCAGGCGCTGTCTTGTCTATCGATGTCGATCTGAACAAAGCCTTTGTCTGCCGGGATGGCCAGGATGTTCAGCTCAGCTTCCCTAAACAGGTTGTTGCTGCCGTTAAAGGCGGAGCCGAGTTTGGTCGCTGTGCCCACCTGAACGATTGATGCAAAGTTGAAGTAAACAACTGCCAACGGGAGCCTCAAGGCTCCCGTTTTTTCTATAAAACAAAAAAACCGACTCAATGTCGGTTTCTGTTCTCTCTAGGAGAGATGGTACCAGAGGTCGGAGCGACGGGGCTGGCCTTCCAGCCGACACGCGCGTGGCGCAATGACTTGCTCAGACCTGACTCGGAGCTGACTCGGAGCTGACTCGGAGCTGAAAACAAAAAAACCGACTAAACGTCGGCTTATTATCTCTAGGAGAGATGGTACCAGAGGTCGGACTCGAACCGACACGCTTTTAAGGGCGGGGGATTTTGAATCCCCTGTGTCTACCAATTTCACCACTCTGGCACATATAGATTGTTTCGCGACGAAGTCTCATCGGCGAGTGAACGGCATTATACCTGTGCTCACTTCAATGGCAAGCGCTTTACGAGCCTGTTTGCCAAAATCCTGTTCGGTTGGACAAAATTCGCTCTGACTACTGGGCTCCGCGGGCAATTAGGAAACCTGTGTACTCCTTGTCGCTACCCTGAATATGGTTGATAAGCCAGGATTTGAGGAAGGCCATCAATTCATCGGCAACATCTTCACCATTGGCCACTCGCTTCTGGAAATCCAGTACCTTAGCCACCAATTGTTGGTGCTTGAGCTTGTGCTGTTCGGTTTGCGGGTAACCGAAACGGGCAAATAACTCCTCTTCATAGGCGAAATGATTGGCAGTGTAATCCACCAGCCCCTGTACTATGCGTTTAATAGCTTCCAGGCCGTAAGCTTCTTCCAGAGTGCGGTGCAGTTCATTGATCAGGGATACCAGACGTTGGTGCTGACGATTGATCTCTTCCATGCCGAGATCCAACTGCGGCCCCCACTCAACAAAGCGATGGCGTTTCTCCAACTGCTCCATCGCCCGTTTGTCGACATGGAAACGCCCAAGCAGGGAACTGATCTCCTGCGACATATTGAATACTTTCAGACTGGATAGGTTGGTACTGTGGGTTTCTTTGGCATTCTCGACCGCCACTCGCGCCATAGAGGAGATATTGTTGCTGATCTCTTCGGCAACTGTCTGCTGTTGTTCCGAAGCCGCCGCTATTTGATGCGACATATCTGTAATGCTTTCAATCTGCGCCACAATTTGCCCCAATGCCTGCTGCGCCTGATGAGCCATCGCATGGCTGGCACTGGCCTGCTCGACACTGGTTCTCATCACTTTCACGCCTTCATCGGCACCCTGTTGCAACTGCAGTATCTGCTGTTGGATATCGACTGTAGCTGTGGATGTGCGCTGCGCCAGACTACGGACTTCATCGGCAACCACAGCAAAACCTCGGCCATGCTCGCCGGCGCGGGCACTCTCAATAGCGGCGTTCAGCGCCAACAGATTGGTTTGCTCAGCCACTTGGGAAATGGTGTCAATAATGGTGCTTATGTTGTTGCTGTCTTCGGCCAGACGAGCGATAACTAACTGGGTTTGCTCAACCTGAGCCGACATATCATCTATCTGCCTTACCACCTCTTTGACGGTTTGGTCACCGCTGCGGGCTGCCTGCATGGCTTCCTCCGCAGCATTGGCAGCACAAGCTGCGTTACGACTGACTTCCTGCACGGTAGCAACCATCTGGTTCATAGCGGTCGCGGCCAATTCCGCTTGTTTTTCCTGCTCCTCCACTCCGGTATGGGCGGCATCGCTGATAGATTTGATATCCATGGCCACGCTCTTCATCGTATCGGCAGTATTGACCAAAGACAGAATCGTGCGGCCAACATCCTCTCCCATACGGTTGATGCCGTGAACCACAGAATGGAACATGCCGGCATCCTGCTCCGACAACTGATAGCTGAGATCGCCTTCTCCCAGGTGACGGGCAGCGTTTTCCAAACGCTTAAGATTGGACAGCTGTCTGGCACCAAGCCAAGTCAGCACTATCAAGGCAACCAATAGAGAGCCAAAGGCGAGATAACTGCCGCCGTGTAACAGGCTCCACAGGGGGTAAAGCAACAAGAGCAACAGCAGATAAAACTGCCACCGGCTTAATATCAATTTCGAAAGACCTTGGGATGTTTGCATCGCACGCTCCTTGCATGAACAATCTCAGCCCAAGCCACCCTACTCCTTTAGTGTGATAATGAATATTATCCTTTGCTCCTATTCCCTTCAGTGAAATAACGCCCTTGCTTCCCCCTCCGCTAATTTAAGCAAAACATGATACAGCTCATGTTTTAACAAGGCGATTTACCCAATTAACAACTCTGACAACATTTGTTGATCGAGATCAGCTTCAGTTTTAGCAAATTTGATTAGTTTAGCTTTGACTTTACAAGAAAGAGGACTTCAGTGATGGCATTCTGGTTAGATCTAATGTTCGGAAACCCCATAGGTTTACTGTCGATGATAGTTATCTTCAGTACTATCGGGATCATCTCCTACATTATGTGGATGTTTATTGTAAAGTCAGCAAAGCCTTAGCTTTGACTTCCATGTTCTTTTAAATGCAATGACATTTTTGAGTATTACTTGGGCAGCCCTGTGGCTGCCCTCTTTTTTAGTGCGATTAAGCCGCGTGTTTCCGCACCTGGGCAATAGCATTGATAAATTGCGGTCTTGCCTTGATAAGGTATTGCAACTCCTCCTGACTCGGTTCTCCCGGAGGAAGGCGCAACACTCTTCGATTTAAATGCTTACGGGCTGCCATCGCTATCTTGTACTCGGCGGTGGGGCCTTGAATAGCGTAATGGCGTTCATTTCCCAGGCTCTCGAGTATATGCGCCTTGAGCAGCGCCTGTACAGGAGCCTCATTTTGCGGCAGGGTCAAAACACTGGCTCCCTGCAGGAAGAACTCTCGTAACAGGGCCCGCTCGGCCGGATCCAACAACCTCACCTTAGCTTCAATCATTTCGTTGATTCGGCGCTCACTCAAACGACTTATCGCTTCATCCAACAAAAAGTTGACAGCCAGCGCGCCGATATAGGCCAAAGCCAGTAGCAATGTCAGGCCAATATAGTGGGCATTGGTATCTACCCAGGATTCCAAATGCAACAGAGCCAACAAGGACTTTGGCATAAACAGCAGCAATGTGGTGATCAGCAGCACCCACAATGTCAGTTGCAATGCAGCGGCCTTGAACTTGCCCTCTTTCAATACCTCAAATTTCAGTCTCTTCATGGCTCTATCCAGCGTCAGAAAATTGTTCCAATCACTAATCAAGCAAAACCAATGCCAAATTCATTCAAAGTACCGCGGCTTAATATAACGACAAAAAAACCGCGAAAGTCAGATGCGAAGCTATGCTTAAAGCTATCCAAAGCAAGCACTTAAAATAGTTGATATTAATGCCAGATTTTATACAACAGCTCATCAGTAGTCCCATAGGCCGCAGGCTGACTCTGGCTATTATCCTGTTCAGCTCTCTGATCACTCTGGTGACCACAGGTTTGCAGTTGGTTTCTGATTACAAGGGGGACATTGGCCGAATCAACGATGAGTTTGCCAATATTGAAAAGGCTAACCTGGATGTGCTGGCGGCAAGTATCTGGGTGATAGATGAGAGACTTATCAAGACTCAACTCAACGGTCTCAATCAACTGCCGGATACCAGCTATGTGGTCATAAAAGATGACAGCGGTAAAGAATGGACAGCCGGCGAGTACAGAGACCAAGGTGTAATAGAGAAGCGCTTTCCTCTGGTGCACAAGACCAGCAGCCAGAACTTCAATGTCGGTGAGCTAAGAGTTCAAGCCGATCTCTCCAAAATCTACGACAGATTGGTGAACAAGGCCTTACTGATACTAGTGGCCAATGGTATCAAGACCTTTCTGGTGGCCGGTTTCATTCTCTATCTGGTTTGGGCCACTATTACCCGGCACCTGTTGCAACTGAGTGAGTACTGCTCACAGCTCGATTTGGAGCAGGATTATCAACCACTGCAGTTTAAGCGCCGGGATAAACAGGATGAATTTACCCAGGTTGCCCTGGCCATCAATTTGATGCAGCAACAGCTGCGCGCCTCCTTCACCCAGTTGAACCGCTCCCGCTACGAACTACAAGAAGCCCTGAGCGACAGGGAAAGACTACTGGAACTGGAACGCAGCTATAAAGATGAGTTGGCAAGGCAGGTCAAAGAGCAAACCAAAGAACTTGAACAGTCGCTGTTGGTGTTGGAACGGGCTCAACAGGTGATGGTCGAACAGCAGAAAATGGCCGCGCTCGGCGGTCTGGTATCCGGCATAGCCCATGAGATAAACACCCCGATAGGTATCTGCCTCACCGCTGCCAGTAGTCAGTTACAGCATATCAATGAATTGGTTGAGCTGTTGCAAAACGATGGCGCTACACTAGAAGAGCTCAATACCATCCTCAACGAATATCAACAAAGCTGTGAACTGATCATCAGTAATATTACCCGCGCCAGTAACCTGATCCAGAAGTTCAAGGCGATTGCTGCCGAGCAAGGCAATGAGGTGCACGAACAGATGCTGCTACCCCAGGTATTGCAGGAATTTGCCGATGCTGTAGCGCTATCTTTCAAGCAATTACAGGTAGATGTGGAGATTCAGGTCGAGGCCGATCTTTGGCTTACCAGCAGCCACAGCCTGCTGAAGCAGATAGTGATCAACATACTTTCCAACGCCTATGCGCACGCCTTTGAGGGTGATTCCAACCATAAGATCAGCATCAGCGTACAACAGCAGGGTCAAGAACTACTGCTGGATATCGAAGACAATGGCAAAGGAATCGCTCCCGAGATTGCCGGCCAGATCTTTGAGCCTTTCTTTACCACCAGTAGACGAACCGGCGCCACCGGGCTTGGATTGGCGGCGGCCTTCAATGCCGTCACACTACTGAAGGGCAATATCACCCTTGCCAATGACTCAAACCTCGGCGGCGCTCACTTTAGGGTTCGCTTCCCGGCTGTGATAGAGTCCCGCCCCGTCGATGACGACAGGGTGGAACTCTTTATTTAGATTACTCGGCGTATCTCTGAGTCGTTAACCTGGCGATATTGATGATCACCTCTACCGCCTTTTCCATTGACTCAAGGCAGACATACTCATGTTTGCCATGAAAATTGTGGCCGCCGGCAAAAAGATTGGGACAAGGCAGTCCCTTCCAGGACAATTGCGCGCCGTCAGTGCCACCGCGGATAGGTTTGATATCCGGTGTGATGTTTGCCATCTCCATCGCCTGACAGGCAATATCTGTCACATGAGGCACAGGCAATATACAGTCCTTCATATTGTAATAGCTGTCGCTGATACAGATCTCCAGACTACCGGCCTGCAGCTCAGCATTGCATTTAGCCACAGATTCTTGCAGCCAGGTCTTACGTTGCTCAAACTGAGCGCGGTCAAAGTCCCTTATCAGGTATACCAAGCTGGCTTCTTCTGTTTGACCTTCCATGGATAACAGGTGGAAAAAGCCCTGAAAACCTTGGCTGGTCTCTGGCGCATCATTGAGTGGCATTCTGGCATGGAACCTGGCAGCCATGGTCAAGGCATTGACCATCACCCCATAGGCACTGCCGGGATGACAATTATTGCCCCTGGCGGTTATCACCGCAGTGGCGGCATTGAAGTTTTCATATTGAAGTTCGCCAACTGCGCCACCATCAACCGTATAGGCCCAGTCTGCGCCGAAACGCTCGAGATCCAAACCATCAGTACCTCGGCCTATCTCCTCATCGGGTGTAAAACAGAGATTGATCTCACCATGGGGGATTTCAGGGTGCTGCAATAGATAGTGTAGTGCCGTGACAATTTCGGCGATACCAGCCTTGTCGTCAGCCCCCAATAGCGTAGTACCATCGGCAGTGATCAGTGTTTTATTGAGATAGTTCAGCAACGAAGGAAACTGCTCAGGACTAAGCTCTTCCCCCTGCTCCAGTTCAATAACTTGTCCTTGATAGTCAGCTATCACCCGAGGTTTGACCCCGGCACCGGAGTAATCCGCCGCCGTATCCATATGAGCCAGAAAGCCAATTGCCGGTACCTTAGCAGTATTCGCCGGTAACTTGGCATAAAGGCAGCATGATTCACTGAGGAAGACATCATCAAATCCCAGCTCGAGCAGTTCTTGTTGCAACTGACTGGCGAAGGCCACCTGGCCTTGAGAACTGGGAACAGATAGGGAATTCGGATCAGCTTGTGTATCCTGTTTGACATACCGCAGGAAACGATTGAGCAGCGCTTGTCGCATAAGCTTAATATCTGTAGCGAAAAAGTGTCTGGATTCTAACAACCCAGACACTTGCCACATTAGACTCAGATCATGTTTTGTGCTGTTTATTCAGCCTTGGTATTGCCGCCGGGAGTACTGGCTTCCTGCGCCAAGCGCGCCAAAACCCGACTTGCGGCCACAAAGCCAAAGCTGCCGGTCACCATGGTCACAGCACCAAACCCTGAGGAGCAATCCATTCTCATACTACCTTGGGCGCCAGCCTTAGTGGAACAAACACTGCCATCGGTCTGAGGATACTTGAGGTGTTCACTGGAAAACACGGCATCAACGGCAAAACGCCGCTGTGGATTCTTGCTGAAACCATATTCTTTGCGCAGCAAGTTACGTACCTTAGCCAGCAATGGGTCCTGAAAAGTCTTGGCCAGATCCGTTTGCTGGATCTGGGTTGGGTCTGTCTGACCACCGGCACCACCGATAGTCACCAACTTAATCTTATTGCGTTTGCACCAAGCGATTAAGGCCGCCTTGGGCTTTACCGAATCTATGCAGTCCACCACAAAGTCTATGCCCTTGTCCTGCGACAGATACTGGCTCAGATTATCTGCAGCAATAAAGTCTTCTATTTCATCCACCCGGCACAATGGATTAATCGCCTTAATCCGCTGCGCCATCACAGCAACCTTGGACTCTCCTATGGTGTCTGCCAGCGCATGGATCTGACGGTTGGTATTGGTGACACACACATCGTCAAGATCCATCAGGCTGATATGCCCTATTCCACTACGAGCCAAAGCTTCGGCGACCCATGTGCCGACGCCACCTATACCTATCACCATCACATGAGCCTTGAAAAAGGCCGCCAGTGCAGCAACACCATATAAACGGGCGATGCCGCCAAAACGCTGTTGATAGGCTTCCGCCTCCAACAGCTCTGAGTCTGTATCTTGCATAACTTGATTCCCAATTTTCTTCGGCGGCATTTTAGCCGAATACCCGACTATCCCCAAGCCAAGGGTGTAACAGGCTCAAAGTCTCTCTGTCATAAGGCATATTAACCGGCACTTGAAGAGATTTGCGTCGACTCTGTCAGGAGCTGATTTGGCGGTTCAAATGAGAACCAGTGCACATAAATGTCATTTTTGTGCTGAAAAATTTCACTTTTATTAAAACTTCATCTATCACTAATTTACAATTTGTTTTATTAAAAATAACCAACAGATACAGTCCTTCATACTGCAAAATTATCTTTTTATAGCGAAAAGATGATCATGCTGATTTTGTGAACAATAGCTTCTGGGTGGTTTTTGAACCAAATGGACATTTTTGTCACAGATTGACGCTTTTCCTGGCGAAATGGGGCAAAAAGTTTGATCTAGGCCACAATCTTGAAGAAACAAAACTGTAAGAATCAGCGCAGCTTTGCGACGGACAGGATGTCCGCTGCAAATCCAGGAACACTCGTTTGTTAAATAACCATAAATACATGGATTAGAACTCAGGTTCTAGGGAGCACAACACATGAAGAAGACCCTTATCTCTGCGTCAGTAGCAACAGTTCTGGCCGCAGCCTCTTTCGGTGCGCTGGCTGATGGCCCAACTCTGTATGGCCGTTTAGATCTGGCTATCACCAACTCTGATCAAGGTGCCACTCTGCAAACTGGTACTAACGGCGTAGAAGTAGGCGAAAGCGGTACTTACATCGAAAACAACTTCTCAAACCTGGGTGTAAAAGGTTCCGAGAAGATTTCTGATGGTGTAGACATCATCTATCAGATGGAGTTCCAGGTAGAAAACACTTCAGGTACTGGCGATACTTTCAAAGCCCGTAACACTTACCTGGGTGCCAAGACCAATTTCGGTACATTCCTGGCCGGTCGTAACGACACAGTATTCAAGCAAGCTGAAGGCGGCGTTGACGCATTCGGTAACACCAACGCGGATATCGACCGTTTGGTTGGCGGCCAAGTTCGTAGCGGTGACGGTGTTTGGTACTACTCACCAAAGATCGCTGACCTGATCACTCTGAACGCCACTTACCTGATGGAAGACAACTACGCGACTTTCGACCCTATTACAGGTGAAGAAATCGACAAAGACAGCATGTATGCTCTGAGCGCCACCATAGGTGACAAGAAGCTGAAGGCTCAGAACTACTATGCAGCCATCGCCTATAACAAGGCTATCGGTGGTATCGACGCTTACCGCGCCGTAGGTCAAGTTAAGCTGGGCGACTTCAAAATCGGTGGTCTGTTCCAGAACTCCGAAAGCATTGCAGCCAACTCTGACGACAACAACACTTACTTCGTCAACGTAGTTTACAACCTGAGCGGTGTAAACCTGAAGCTGCAATACGGCTATGATGAAGCTGGCTTCGGTAAGTACTACAAAGCTCTGGGCGACAAAGCTGGCAGCGACATCGAAGTGACCAACATCACTGTCGGTGCTGACTACCGTGTAGCCAAGTCTACTCTAATCTTTGGCCACTACGCTCACTATGAAGGTGAGTTCAAAGATGCTGGTGCTAAGTTTGACCTGGAAGACGACAACGTATTCACCGTGGGTGTACGTTACGACTTCTAATCTCTGTTGAGATAGTAGTTATAGACACTAAAGGCGACCTCGAGGTCGCCTTTTTGTTTACCTAGCTTAAAACCAGGCGCTGTTCACGCCTTCAACTCTTATCTTCGTCAGAGAAACTTATTTACGTTTCAAAAGATAAGCACTCTCATTGAGCCAAGGCACCTCTTTGGCAATGAACCTGGGATTATCGGCCAACACATCGGCTTGCTCCAGTAAAGTAATCTCAAACCACTGGCTCATATGCTGCCGGATCCATTCCTGGGTCACGCTAAATGGCGGCCCTTTGAGCATATCCTGAGGGTATTCCAGAGTGACCAACAGGCCACAACAACCACTTGGCAACAAGGAAGCCAGCTTGGCGGCATATTGCAAACGCATCTCCTCAGGCCAGGCGATTAGCGCTGCCCTATCGTAGAAGGCACCTACCGACGCCAATTGCTGAGCCTGCAATGCAAAGAGATCTCCCTGTAGCAAGGTCATCTGCTCACTGGAAAACGCCTGCAGTTCGCCAAAGGCTTTCTGTTGATACGCAAGGCAATTCTCTTCAAAGAACTGCCTTACCGCCAACTCGCTCAGTTCACAGCCAAGCAGATCATGGCCCATCTCGGCCAAATAACACATATCCAAAGTCTTGCCACAAAGTGGGACAAAAACCTGCTCATTGCCCCTAAGCGCGAGTGTGGACCAGTATTTTACCAAGAAGGGGTTAATATCCTGCTGGTGAAAACCTATCTGCTGTTTGTGCCAGCGTTCATGCCAGAATCCGGGTTCCATCTATCCATCCTGTTCATCAGAAAATCTTGATACTCTAGCGACTCGCGTAACGGATGCAAAGTCCGACAGGTGTAAAATAATAGGCTCACAGTTTCAGACTGAAGACGCACCAACGCTCAGCTTGAGTAAATCGATGAGAAGCCGAATTGGCTGCCCACTTTCCCCGACTCACTCAAGCTGTTCGCCATCAGGAACGCCGCCCCCTCGCCAAATAACCAAGATCATTTTGAGAGCTCTGAGGCCAATCAAAAAAGGGGAAAATGGAGTTTAAAAGTCCAAGAATTAATGCTCACGCAGCCAGTTGAGTTTAAAGAATGAAAAGATTTTTTAAACAGTGAGTTAATTCACTTCCCTTTTATAAGGGCCATGCCAGAATAGCCGCCATATCCGAGTATTGTGTTGTTTCGGTGAAAATCATGTCCAGCTCTCTCAAGGGAAACGCTCTGGCGGCCTTCTCTTTCGTGCTTTGGGGAATATTACCCCTCTACTATCAATTGCTGCCGGATGCGGCCATCTTCGAGTTGCTGGCCTTCAGGGTCATCTGGTCTGTGCCCTTTATGCTGCTGGCCTTTGTCCTGCTGAGACGGCCGTTACCTGCCTTTGGCGCGCTGTGGCGTGATAAACGCTCCTTGCTGCTGTGCTTTGCCGCCGGGCTTATCATGTGTATCTCCTGGGTCAGCTTCACCTGGGCCCTGACCCATGGTCAGGTACTGGCGGCCAGCCTGGGATTCTTTATCAATCCTCTGTTTGCCATCGCTCTGGGGGTACTGTTCCTCGGCGACAAGCTGAGCAAGGCGCAACTGGCCGCCGTGGTGCTGGCCATTGCCGGTATTGGCTGGCAGGTATATCAATATGGCAGCCTGCCATGGTTGTCGCTGGTGATGGGCAGCTTTTTTGCCCTCTACGGGCTGCTGAAAAAGTTTATCCGCTTTGACTCCTTCACTTCGGTCACACTGGAGGCACTGCTGCTGACGCCCTTTGCTTTGGGCTACCTCTGTTATCTGCTGGCCACAGAGCAAAGCGCCGCACTGGCTGGCGGCAGCGAAGGCATTATGCTCTATATCGGTTCGGCGCCCGTGACGCTAGCGCCGCTGATCCTATTCAGCCTGGCGCTGAGATACACGAGTCTGTCCATGGTGGGTTTGCTGCAATACATTGAGCCCAGCCTGCAATTTTTGCTGGCGGTGGTCATCTTTGGAGAGGTGTTTGATGAGGTGAAACTGGTGAGTTTCTCCCTCATCTGGGCCGGGCTGCTGCTGTGCTCGCTGGAGGCCTTGCCCGGCCTACGTCGCAGCTTAAAGCGGGTCTAACTTCCAGGCGCGGGTCATCTCGCGCTTGCCAAGGGCGCCGGGGTAAGCTTTGACCTGAAAACCGGCGGCCTTGAGATCTCGCTTGAACTGGCCATTGGCGCAGTAAGACACCAACAAGCCGCCCTGCTCCAGCAACCCATAACACTTTTTGAAGTTATCCAGCGCCCACACATCCGGCTGCTTGCTGGGGGCGAAGGCATCGTAATACACCAAGTTAAAGGGTTCGCCCTGCCACTCGAGCTGCTCCAGTTTGCCCTTGACCTTACGCAGCACAAAACCCGGCATGATTTCCACATCCTGATCCCAGGGGGCGGCGTGCAAGGCATCGAACAGCGGCGCATACCAGTCGGGCAGCATGCCCTTGTAGTTCAGTCCTTCAATCAGCTCGGCGGACAAGGGATAAGGCTCTATGGTGACATAGCGCATCGGCAGCGGCGCCAAGCCACTCTGCTGACGCGCCTTTGCCAGCTCCAGCGCCTTCCCCAGGGTCATGAGGGCATTGAGCCCGGTGCCGAAGCCCACTTCCAGAATCGCCAGATGGTCAAAGTCCTGCAACACCTGCTCGAGCCCGGCGTGGATAAACACATAACGGGATTCTGCCAACGCCCCCTTGTGGGAGTGATAGGTCTCATTGAGCTCGGCATTAAATAGAGTATGTGACCCGTCTTCGGTCAACTGCAGGCTTACGTGTTTCATCTCGACTCTTAATCATCTGTGCGGGGAAAGCCGGGGCGCTCGCCCCGGCGACAGGCAATTATCCCAGAAAGGCGATAACTGCCGCAAGCCAATTACCCTTGGCGCTCAAGCACCTGCTGCACCACGGCCTTGAGGGTGGCATAGTCGATATAACCAGGGATCACCTCATCACCTATGAGCAGAGTCGGCGTGCCGCCAAAGCCCAATTCAGAGAAGACTCTCACATTGGTATGCATCAACTCGTCGGCGCGGCCGCTGGGCTTGAGGTATTGTTCTGTGCCCGTGGCCTTGGCGACCTGCTGCAGTGAATTCCCTGTATGCATGCCATTTTTGGCCATCAAGAGTTCATGTACCCGGGGGAAATCCTTGCGATCCTGCCGCCAAACCTCGAGGGCAAAGGCGCCGGAAGAAAGCTCTGTGCCCTGGGCCTTTATCTGCCTCAATGGCACAAACACATTGACCACCTGCAAGTTTGGAAACTCCTTTAAAAGCTTGGCAAATTCCAGCTCCATCCGCTTGCAGTAAGGGCAGTTGTAGTCGGTAAACACCACCAGCTGCAACTCGGGCTTGCTGCTGCCCATAGTCGGCATCTGCGGGTTGTTGAACAGCCAGTCCTTGTGCTTGGCCAGCGCTTGCTGCTGCAACTGTCGCTGCTCCACATAAGACTCTATACTGCCGAGCACGCCGGGAATGATCTCCGGATGCTTGACCAAAATGCTGCGGATCTGCCCCAGTTGCTGCTCCTCTTGTTGGCTCAACTTCTGCTCTGCCGCCTGTAAACTACCGCTGGCCGCCAGCAGCCAGGCACTCAATACTATCCAATACTTCATCTTGTTATTCCTCAAATTAAATTCATTTTTGTCAGCCAGAGTCGCAGCCAGATCCCCGGCCAACTTGTGACTCCTGTGGTGCTGCTGCGGATTTCGCCCTGATAGATAAACAAGAGCGTCGGTGTCGCCGACACTCCAAGGGAGCGCGCCAAGGCGCCGCTGGGGTCATTGACCACTTCAAAGCCGTAGCCCTTGTTTTGCAGGTACTGCTTGACCTGGGTGTTATTGCCCGACTGCAGCGCCACGGTCACCACCTGCTCACTGTCACTGAAACCATCTACAGTGCCGGACACCAAGGGACAGACGCCACACCAGCTGGCCCAGTAGTACAGAATGACCGGGCGCTCCATACTCATGGCAGCAATATCCAGCTGACTGCCGGCCAGGCTCTGAACCGTTTGCAGCGGCAGGGTTTCCGGCATCTCACGGCTGCGAAAGGCATCGAGGGCAACACTCACCACCAGAATGAATAACCCATAACCGAGCAGGGTCTTGAGCCATTGAAGCCCCTTGTGGGCCGGTTTATTTTCCTGGGTCATTGTCTGCTCTCCGCTTCGGCCAAGGCCGCCAATACTCCATCGCTGCTGAGAATTACCGGTAATGGGTTACCGGCGGGGGTTCCCGGGCCATAGACCTGATTAAAAGGCACTCCAAAGCGGCCATTGGCCTTGAGGTAGGCGGTAATTTCCTCGCTGGGTTTGGTCCAGTCACCACGCATCAGCAGCACTCTGTCATCGCCAAGGGCATCATAGACAGGGTTTTGCAGCAGCACCCCCACCTTGTTGGCCTGACAGGTAATGCACCAGTCGGCCGTGACATCGACAAACACTGTCTTGCCCTCAGCGACTGCCTGTTTGAGCTGCACCAAATTCAGCGGTTGCCAATGGTGATCCGAAGGCAAAGGGCTGACCCAGGCATCCCGGGTCAGATAACCAACCCCCAGCGCCAGGCTGGCAAACAGAAAACTGCCGCCAATGGCATACACCATTACCTGAGTGCCGTAACGCTTGCCCAGCAGTCCCAGTGTCAGCAACAACATCAAGGCGCCCAGCCCCAAGATAGCCGCAACGGAGAAGAAGCTTTGCAGCAGACTCAGCAGCCAGAGACAGGTTGCCAGCATCATCAGCGCGAACACAGGCTTGACCCAACTCATCCAGCGCCCGGGCTTGGGTAAACGCTGCGCCAACGCCGGCCACAACGCCAACATCAGCCAGGGCAAGGCCATTCCCAGCCCCATGGCGCTGAAAAGGGCAAACAGCATGGGATAGTCGGCGCCGAGGGCGAAGGCCACCGCAGTACCGAGAAACGGCGCGGTACATGGCGTAGCCAGCAGCGTGGCCAGCATCCCCTGCAACAGGTGGCCGAGGCGCGAATCATCACCGGCACCGGCCAGGCGGGTTTGCCACTTGGAAGGCAGATTGATTTCAAACACCCCCAGCAGGTTGAGGCCGAAGCCCCAGGTCAGCAACACCATAAAACCGATAAACCAGGGCTGCTGGAACTGTATCCCCCAGCCCAGCGACTGACCGGACAACTTCAGCAAGCTAAGACCGGCGGCAATCAACCAGAAGGACAGCAAAATACCCAGTGCCGAAGCCATAAAATGGCCGCGAACCTGACTGCGACTGCCCTGGCTGCTCATCATGACCCCGTGCACCTTCATGCCCAGCACAGGCAATACGCAAGGCATGATGTTGAGAATAAGGCCACCGGCCAGCGCCATCAGAAACAGGCTCCACAACGGCAGGCTCGGCTGCGGCTTGGCAACATGACCTGTGGCGATGGCGCCGCTCAGTTCGGCCGAAAGGTGTGTGTCGGCCAGGTGAATCAGCAGCGGCTTGCCCTCCAGATCCGGCGTCCCCAGCCAGTGTTTGACCCCGAAAGTGGCGGTCAGCCGTTTGCCATCTGTCTGGATCTGCGGCCGGGAGAAGATCAGCTCGCTGACTGTCTCATCCTCGCCGAACAGAAACAGATCTGCCTGTTGCCAGGGGCTTGCGGCCTCTATGGCCAGTTGCAGCAACTGCTGCTTTTCATCCCAGACAATCGACTGCAATACCGCGCCGCCATTGCCCTGTGGCACCCTGGCCATCGCCTCGCCCCACTGGTGCAAAAAGCCGTCATCGGCCTTAAGCCCGGCGGCCTGACCGCTCAGCTCCACAGGGTAATCGGTCAACACACAGACATTGGTGCAGGAAGACAGGGTCAGGGTGCCCTTGAGCCGAAACGGCTGCCCGGGATCCTTGAGGCGAATAGTCAGTGGAAACAAGGTATCGCCCTTGTAACCCAGGGTTTCTATGCCCTGCAACACATAGCGCTGCGGCAAGGGCCAGTGCCAGTCGACCGCGGCAATGTTCTCCGAGGCGGACCAGTCCAGGGTCGGCGGGATCCCGCCTTCCCCCGGCGCGCGCCAGTAGGTTTTCCAGTCGCCGCTCAGGGCCACATCCAGCAGGGCGTTGAGCTCACCGACTTGGTCGGCATCGACATCGGCCAGCGTCAGTTGCACCTTAACCGGAGGATGATCCGGGTGCTTGAGCCAGCCACTGCTCAGCGGCTCTGCCAAGACTACTTGGCTGAGCAGCATCAGACATACCGCGAAGGCATGCCATATTCTTTTTAAATACATGAAATTAGCTCCAAAACAAAACATCAGAACCCGGTGTTAACCGGCAAGAGTTCAGGATGTTTTCATTCCAGATACACGCACAACACTGAGTGTCGCCTTCGTTTGGAGACTATGGGGTGGGAGAGATAAACACTGAAAGGTCGGGTACTGCCAAGCCAGTTGAGCAACAGCAGAAACAGCAACAGCGCCGTGAGCCCCAGTTGCAGTACCACAGGTTGCAGGTTCAGCATATGGGAAGACAGATGACAGGGCTCTTCATTGAGCTGCGCCTTGCCCGCATCATTGGCGTGAGTCGGCGCAGTATCAACACCAAGTTGCGTCAGCTGATGCTGGGCCTTGAGCGGGCAGGAACCAAACAGCGAAAGCTGCTGACCAAAACAGAGCAGGATCACCAGCAGACTGATGATCAATGACACCAGCGCCCTGTCTTTGAGGGAGAAGCGGTTAACACCGAGTGAAAACCCCATGCTGCACTTTGCTCTGTATGGCCCAAGAATGCCGATAGGGTTCCATGATTGACGACAAAGGTCAATCATGAAACCGCGGCTGCAACCAATCCTTGCTTGCCATCTGCGCCATTGGCAGGATAATTCCCCCACCAAGCCACAGTTTGCGACCCCAAGATGCAGCTTAAACCTCTTACCCAAGGCAGATACTCCCAGGAATGGCAATCAGACTACCCTCTGGTGGAGCGGGTATTGCTCAGTTGCGTCAGCGAGCAGCGCCGCTTTGCGCCGGGAGAGGCCTTAATGCAGCAGGGGCAGAAGCTGAATCAACTGGTACTGGTGCCCAGTGGCAAAATCGCCATGAGCTACAGCGCCCGCAACGGCCGCAACTTTCAACTCGGCACCCTGAAATGTGACTCGCAGCTATTCGGTGAAATGGAGTTTTTCACCCAAAACCCCTGCCAGTTGGACATTCTGGCACAAACCACCCTGACCTGTGGCATTATTCCCGCCGACAAGCTGCAACAAGCCTTGGGTGAGCACCCCAGGCTAGCGCTGTTTTTCGCCAGTGCCATCGCCATAGATTATCAGGACACTGTGGACATCTTCACCCGGCGAATGCTCTACCCCATCAGCTACAACATTGCCTACGACCTCTATCACCAGCAGCTGGATGACCTGCCGGTATCTGGGTTCAATAAGGGCTATCTGGAGGCTGAGCGTTTCGGCACCACCGCCAGAGTTTATCGCCGGGCGATACAATCGCTGGAAGATGCCGGATTGGTTCGGCGCAACAAGGGCAAGCTGGAGATAATGGATCTCAAGGCGCTGCAGGCTTTTGTCGAGCAAGGGGAGCTTTAGCTCCCCTATTCGCTGAAAAGAGATTCAGGCTCAGGCCGCAGCCACCTCGGCCTGACGCTTAAAGCCAAAGTTGGACACCAGCAGCATCAGCAAGATCACCCCGTAGAGCACAGGAATGGCATACATGACGGTCTGCAAGCCCACTATCTTTTCCGCCATTGAGCTAATCGCCGGGCTGAACATGGCACCGGCACTGCCGCTGATCAGAATGAAGGACACATTGCGGCTACTGGCTTGTTTCACAAAGGAAACCCCATAGGCGATAAAGGCGTTATACAGCGCGGCGCAGACAAAGCCGTAGCCATAGGTCAGATACCCCAGGGTTTCCAGATCGCCACAGCTGACAATCCAGCTGGTGAGCAGCAGTGCCAACGAGATGATCATCAACAGGAAGTGGCGGATCTGCATCCGGGTCACTATCAGGGTTGAGATCAAGGCGCCCACCAACGCCGCCGACCAGTACTGGGTGATGATATTGCCCGCCTCTTCAAACGGGATCTCAAACTTCTGCTTCACAAACATAGGCGCCCAGGTGAGGAAGGTATAGAGCGCCAACATGCCCAGAAACAGCCCCAGACCGCCGCTGATAATACCGAAGTTCCACTCGGAGCGCTGAGCGGACTGCGCCTGTTCACCCTGGCCCTGCACCCGGCTAAATGAGGTGAAGGCCGCCAGTGCCAGGGTCAGCAAGGCCACCAGGCCTACTGCCAGATAGCTGTAACTCCAGGCCAGTGAGTGTGTCAGCGCATAAGTGGTGATCAGCGGAAACACCACCCCGGCCACGTTAAAGGTGGCATCCTGCACCACCAGCATGGTGGACTGGATTCGCTCCTGCCACAGGGACACCACCAGAGTACCGGCGATACACAAGCCGATGCCGCCGCACAAACCCACCAGCGTCATGGCCACCATGACCACTGTCAATGAGGAACCCAAATGCAGCGCCAGCGCCGACAGGAAGATAACGGCATAGCTCAGCAGTGTCATCGGCTTGATACCGACCTTTTCAATCAACAAAAAGGCCACAACAGTACCCGCCAGGGCGCCGCCGTTCAGCAGTGAGAAGATTGAAGCCACATCGTTGACATCGGCCCCGAAGCGGGTGGCTATCGGCTCTATCAACATACCAAACTGAGAGGCGAAACCCGCCATGATAAAGTTGGCCAGAAAACTGATGGCCGTCAGTGTGATTTTATTATTCATTTTTTATCATCCATCTAGGCCACGGCCAGCGCCAGCGAGATCATCTGGTTAAATGACAGCTGGCGCTCTTCGGCACTGGTTTCTTCACCTGTGAGGCAGTGATCCGATACCGTCAGAATCGCCAAGGCCTCGATGCCGAACTGCTGCGCCAGGCCATAGAGACCGGCCACTTCCATATCTATCCCCAGAATGCCGAAGCGCTCCAGCGCCGGGATCAGATCTTCATCCGGGTCATAGTAGAGATCGCCGCTGAACACATTGCCCACTCTGACATTCAGCCCCTGGGCCTTGGCTTGTTCCCAGGCCTTGAGCAGCAGCGGGAAGCAGGCCGAAGTCGGCATATGATAACCTGCGCTGCGCTTGGCGTTGGTGACTGAATCTGTCCCCGCCGCCTGAGCCAGGATCACATCACGCATCTGCACCTGACGCTGGGTCGCCCCCAGGCTGCCCACCCGAATGATACGCTCAACCCCGAAGTCGTTGATCAGCTCATGACCATAAAGCACCATGGAGGGGATCCCCATGCCGTGGCCCATTACGGAAACCGGTTTACCCTGCCAACTGCCGGTATAACCCAGCATATTGCGCACCGAAGTCACCTCTCGGGCATCATCGAGAAAGTGCTCGGCAATGTATTTGGCCCGCAAAGGATCGCCGGGCATGATAACTGTCTTGGCAAAATCGCCTTTGGCGGCGTTGATATGTGCTGTCATAAGCTGTTCCTCGGATAAAAACTGGTCCGAGTCTACCGGCGAAGCCAAAAAAGCCTTGAGGACAAAAGTCCGCTTGCGGGGATTTGTTTACCAAAATGCCACACTCCTCTCAGCCAACTAAACGGCTATTTTAAGGCAGGCACAGAGCCGAGCCGGCACTATAAACTTTGCAAACGGCGCCAGCGCTGCTTTAGCTCCTTGTGATTACTGCGCACCAACTTCCAACGCTCACAAGCATTGAAACGGGCATAGTCGGCAATGGCCCTGGTAAGTTCGGCCAGCAATCGATCATCCAAAGGCCGATTGGCATACTCGGGCTCCAACACCAGGTTTTGCAACAGCAGGCATTGGCGCGGCCGGTCGGCCTTGACATAGACCCGGCCGATAAACTGCTGGCACCAGAGGATGGCCAGGCTGAAATAGCCGTAAACTCGCTTTTCCTGCGGCAGGTACACTTCCAGTTGATAGTCAAAGCCAAACCATTGCTTTAAGCGGTTACGTTGAATAACCAGGTTATCGAAGGGATTGAGCAGCCAGACCCGCTCCGGGATCATGGGCGCCGCACTCAGTTCTGCCGGGCAGAAATACTGCTGACCATCGACCTTAAATTGCTGCAGTTCACCGGCCTCCAGCCCCTGGGCCAACACCCGCTTGATAACCGGCCGCATGCCTTTACGCAGATAGGCAAACTGGACCTCTGAGCCAAAACCGTTGGCATTGAGAAAGCGGTTCACCAGATACCGGCCAAACTCCTCATCGTCGGGCACCCGGGTATCTATGCCCGGCGGGAGTACTCGCTCGGCCAAATCATAAACCTTTTGAAACTGCTCCCGCCGCAGCACCATTAACTCGCCGCGCATAAATAGCTGTTCCAGCGCCTTCTTGGCCGGTTTCCAGTCCCACCAACTGCCACGCTGATCACTTGGGTGTTCAAAATCACTCGCCTTGAGCGGCCCCTCGGCGCGCACTCTGGCAAGCACTTCCCGCATCAGGGGCTCGTCCGGTTCAAACCAGTGTTTATCCCCCTGGCGCAGTTGCTGTTTGCGCTGCAGGCTGTACCTGTAGTCACTCATGGGCAGGTAGGCCGCGGCGTGAGCCCAGTACTCGAACACCTCTTTACCGGCCATAGCCTGTTGCAGCTGCTCGGGGTGATAACCGGGCAACCGATTGTGCAGCACATGGTGATGGGCCCGCTCGACCACATTGATGGAATCTATCTGCACATAGCCCAGCTGACGGATCACGGCCGCCGCCGAGTTCGCCTGTTGCAACAAGCCCTGGCGCTGCAGGTTAAGCCTGAGCCATTCATCGATGGTCAATGGTCCATACAAGGGTGTATCCATGGTGCCTGGCTCCCGATAGCCTTGGTTTAGCGTGGCGCTATGATGACAGCTCAATGCCGCTGCCAATGCGAGTAATCAGTTTGCCCTTTTCATGACTTTCGATGCAAATTTGTACTCAAGCTCACAAAAAATACGCTTTTGCCAGGCACCAGAGTTGAATGGAAAGCCGGATTATGCGCATATAGCTGCAACCTTTATTAGAATCGACAATAACCAAGGTAAATTATGAGCTCACCTTCCTCTGCGCGTTGGCCGCGACAGATCCCTTTTATCATTGCCAGTGAAGCCTGCGAGCGTTTCAGTTTTTACGGTATGCGCAACATTCTGACCCCCTTCCTAATGACGGCTTTGCTGCTGTCGGTGCCGGAAGAACTGCGTCAGGGTGAAGCCAAAGATGTGTTCCACTCCTTTGTGATCGGGGTGTACTTCTTCCCTCTCTTGGGGGGCTGGTTGGCCGACCGTTTCTTCGGCAAATACCACACCATTTTATGGCTCAGCATAGTCTATGTGATTGGCCATGCCTTCCTGGCGATTTTCGAAACCAGCAAAACCGGCTTCTACTCGGGCCTGTTCCTGATAGCCCTGGGCTCGGGCGGCATCAAGCCGCTGGTGTCCTCTTTCATGGGCGATCAGTTCGATCAGAGCAATAAATCGTTGGCGCAAAAAGCCTTCGACATGTTCTATTTCACCATCAACTTCGGCTCCTTCTTCGCCTCGCTGTCGATGCCGCTGCTGCTGAAATTCTTCGGCCCTTCAGTGGCCTTCGGTATACCTGGGGTACTGATGTTTATCGCCACGGTATTCTTCTGGGGTGGCCGTAAACGTTATGTCCACCAGCAACCCGAGCCCAAAGATCCACACGGCTTCCTGCCGGTGCTCAAGAGCGCCATCTTCACTCCTGTGCCCGGCAAGGCCAATACAGGTTTGCTGCTGAGTGCCATAGGCATACTGCTGGCGCTGTTTTCTCTCACCCAATACGACAGCCTGGGAGTGGTGACCGCCTTGTGTCTGGCAATGGTGCTCTTGATGGGCTTTGTCGGCATAGGCGCCTCCATGCAGCTGGAACGGGCCCGCAATCAACATCCACTAGAGGCGGTGGACGGTGTGCGCGCCGTATTCCGCATCTTAATCCTGTTTGCCTTGGTCACTCCCTTCTGGTCACTGTTCGATCAAAAGGCTTCCACCTGGATTTTACAGGCCAACGACATGGTCAAGCCGGATTGGTTTGAGCCGGCCATGATGCAAGCGCTTAACCCTCTGCTGGTTATGCTGCTGATCCCCTTCAATAACTTTGTGCTCTACCCCATGCTGGAGCGCAACGGCGTGCGTCTCAATGCCCTGCGTAAAATGGGCGCCGGTATCGCCTTCTCCGGCCTGTCTTGGATAGTAATAGGCAGCATTCAGCTGATGATGGATGGCGGCACCCCCATGTCCATCACCTGGCAAGTGCTACCTTATGCGCTGCTGACTTTCGGTGAAGTACTGGTTTCTGCCACCGGATTGGAGTTTGCCTACAGCCAGGCACCCAAGTCGATGAAAGGCAGCATCATGAGCTTCTGGACACTGTCGGTCACTGTGGGCAACCTCTGGGTGCTATTGGCCAACGCCAGCGTCAAGAGCGATGCCGTGACCAATCAGATTGCCGAAACCGGCCTGAGTGTCACCGCCTTCCAGATGTTCTTCTTCGCCGGCTTCGCCCTGCTGGCCGCCTTGGTGTTTGCGCTCTACGCCCGCTCTTACACCATGCAAGATCATTATCGGGCAGTGGAACCTCAACAGGCTTAAGGCGTTTGCCGCCAACCTGAGCGGCAAAACCTCGTTGATTCCCCCCCAAAGACCCAACGTGAGTTGGGTCTTTTTCATTGCTGATGAAAAAACCGGCGGAAACCAAGTTATTCCCTCCCCCGATAGCGGCGCCGCCAAGAACAACTTTTTACACAGACAATCCTGTGCCTGGGAAATAGGCGTACATCTGCAGCTAAATACGACACCGTTGGAGGAAGAATTGCACCGACTTCCCCCTCGGTGTCGCCGAAAGCCGTTGGCGCAAATAACGTGGCTGAGGGCGAATGCTCGCCGGTGGCGAGTGTGCTTATGAGCGCGAGCCAAGGAAGGCGAGCTGGCCTTTATCCATGGAAGGATCTGGATGCCGAAGCAGCGACAGTCGAATCAGGGATGAGCGTCTGAAGCGGTAGTGATTTGCGCCATTAGGCCGAGGGGCTTTCGACACCGTGCGGGGCGGCAGGGGAGATCCAAGAGGGGATTGCTGTTGATCCCCGCTTGGTCGGGTGTGGGACGGCGAGTGTCGCGTAGCGACATGCTTACGAGCGAGAGCCAGGGATGGCGAGCTGGCCGTTATGCATGGATGCATTTGCTCCACGACTTTAGGCCGCTGGCACAGCGGCTATCATGGCTTTAAGCCAAAACTCACCAATGAACTTGGTCTTAGCTGCCAACTAAGTTGCAGCCCATCACCTGCGGTGCGCTCTCGCACAGGCGATCCTGTGACACGGCGAGAGTTGCGCAGCAACGTGCTTTCGAGCGCGAGTCATGGATGACGAGCTGGCCGTTAAACAGGGAAGTTATTCGAGTACATCCTTGTAAGCTCTGCCTCGCCATCCCTGGCTCGGAAGGTCACAGTTCCGCCTGTGCCTGGAATTAGGCGTATGCCTGTGGGTCTATCTGCAATTTCAAGCAACGCTATCATTACAGAATTGCACCGCTACCCCTTCGGAGCCGCCGCGGGCGTTGTTGCAAATTGGCGTAGCCGAGACAGGGATGTCGAGGCTCGAAGGTCGAGCAGGGCGAATGTTGCTAGGCAACAAGTTTATGAGCGCGAGCCAAGGAAGGCGAGCTGGCCGTTATGCATGGATGCATTTGGCGAGTCCTGAGTGTAGCCAATTTGCTTCATAAGCCAGTGGG
>NZ_JBKORL010000102.1:0-2359 GCF_047314525.1 Shewanella sp. BJSY2023SW007
CCTGTCACGTCTTTCGCGTTGCCGCTGTGCCGTGTCAGTGGGAGCGCATTATAGGGAGCCTGAACTTTTGTGCAAGGGCTTTTTAAAAGAAAAAACCACTTTATTGACTGACTGTAGAAACCCCGCTCAACCACACAGCTTACCTACCCATTAACCACAGACTTATCCACAAACCTATTTGTATAAACAATTCTGGTAGTCAGACTCAGGGGAAAGATTCACCCAATGTAATACACCTTATTAGTCATGAAACCAGTCAGAAATAATCAAGATTTAGTATAATTACTAAAATGTTTTCTCATCCTGTACAGGGTTGCGCCCAAGTTCATAGCCTCGAAGCCAGAACCCCAAGCTTTAACTGCGCGGCTCATCGACTCTGAATACCCGAGATGTTCATGCAGCCAACGATAAATAACTGCGCCTACAAACCACATTGCTCTGCTTTCAGCCTGAAGCCAACCTAGAGCATTACTCAATAGCTAGAGATAAACGATTAATACCTACTACTCTGCAAAGGCAAACTAAAAGGATATTCATTAACTCAGTTGCGGCCGCTGCATTTATCAAGAATATGCGCGGGCAACTATCTCCTTAACAGCCCTGCTTGGTGTGAGTCGCACTAGTGTTAATACTTGGGTCGCAAATTACCTGGCTGATGGGCTCAATGGTTTGCTTGATAAACCTAAACCCGGACAACCCAATCAACTCTCTCCTCATCAATTAGAGCAACTTAAAAAGTTTATCGAGAAGAATGCCATCAAGCAGGATGGTGGACGCTTAATAGCTGAAGATATCAGAGTTTATATCGGTAACGACCTGCATGTGAGCTATAGCTTGACCAATGTGTACCGCTTACTCCATGCGCTTGATTTCAGTCTCATCCCGGGTCATCTTCCACTTGAGCGTGTGGATGTGTGGTTCCAAGACGAAGCCAGATTTGGCCAACAAAACCAAACGACAAGACTTTGGGCAAAACGGGGGTAGCCGTCCCGTGTCGTCAAACAGCAGCAGTTTGATTATGGGTATCTGTTTGGAGCAGTCTGCCCAAGTAACGGTAAAACGGAAGCATTGATTACGCCCTTGGTCAACAAAGATGCCATGATGCTTCACCTTGACTCACTTTGATTAAGTTGCCCACTTATTCCTCAGAGCTGAACCCAATGGAGCAAGTTTGGCAATGGCTCAGACAACACTGTCTTTCCAACCGAGTATTCGATTGCTACGGGTAAATTGTTGAGCAAGTATCCCGAGCCTGGAATACCTTCATTGAGGATACTGGTCGGGTGAAATCTCTGTGCTCCAGGGACTGGATAAATCTGACCAGATAATTAATCAGATTGGTATAAGCAACCCGCCTATTCCCCAGAGCTGAACCCGATGGAGCAAGTTTGGCAATGGCTCAGACAACACTGTCTTTCCAACCGAGTATTCGATTGCTACGAGCAAACTGTTGAGCAAGTATCCCGAGCCTGGAATACCTTCATTGAGGATACTGGTCGGGTGAAATCTCTGTGCTCCAGAGGTTGGATAAATCTGACCAGATAAACCAGTCGAGCCATTCTCAATATCTCCCCAGCACCATCTCACATGGGGGCGAAAGACATCTGCTCATCAAGCACAGCTTGATAGATGGCTGGAGCGCGAAGCAGCTTGGCTGCGAGCTGAGGGGCACACACTGCGCCAGCAGCTTTGGGCTGCATGTTAAGTCGTGCTCGCTGGAAGCGAGACAAACAAAAAAGCCCTAGCATTCAGCTAGGGCTTTTTTGTTTGTTAGGCGTCTGGCGATGGCCAGCTTCGAGCAAGCTCTGCGCGTTCGTTTGTCGCATCAAACTGAGTTTGATAAACACGACAACCTCACCCTACTCCACATGGGATTGTGCCTCACTGCGTTCGGACTCTTTATCTTCCCCATGTGAGAGTGGACATATCAAAATGCTATTAAAACGAAAAATCCCCAACACAGAGTGCTGGGGATTTTCATTTTATTGGGCGTCTGGCGATGACCTACTCTCACATGGGGAGACCCCACACTACCATTGGCGCGATTGCGTTTCACTTCTGAGTTCGGGATGGGATCAGGTGGGACCACAATGCTATTGTCACCAGACAAATTTTGTTGCTGCTATTTAGTGCCTAGCAGCTGAATATGGTGCTGATACCCAGAATCGAACTGGGGACCTCATCCTTACCAAGGATGCGCTCTACCGACTGAGCCATATCAGCAAATTCAACTTTGATTTCACTTTATCTAAAGTGAAAATCATAAATTGGGCGTCTGGCGATGACCTACTCTCACATGGGGAGACCCCACACTACCATCGGCGCGATTGCGTTTCACTTCTGAGTTCGGGATGGGATC
>NZ_JBKORL010000103.1:0-36377 GCF_047314525.1 Shewanella sp. BJSY2023SW007
GTCGGTGGCTCTGGTAACGACCAGTATCCCGATCCCGGCTGGCCGTCCTGGCCGCCACATGAGGCATGTTCCGCGTCCTTGCAATACTGTGTTTACATACAGTCTATCGCTTAGCGGAAAGTTCTTTTACCCTCAGCCGAAATGCCTGCCGTTGCTAGACATTGCCAGCCAGTGCCCGTCACTCCCACTCTATTATTAACAGCGACTTCAAAGCCTTAAGTATCAGATACTTAACAAGCCTTAACTCTTCGATACCAAGAAAAATACCATGTTCAGAATTTTTTAGTTTTTTAACTGAGTGGAGACTGTTTTCACAACTCCAGTCCCGCCCGAGGTCCTGCTCGTGAGCAGTATCAGTACAGGCTCAAACCCAGGTCTCAGGGAGTGTTTTAAGGTGTAGATATTGCTCATTGATGAGTTCGGCAACCTCTTTGTTTCGGCTATCGTTGCTTGCAAGCAGCTCAGCAACAGCCAGCAATGCCTTGGCGTTGATATTGATGTCCAGCTCCTTTCCCCAGAATGCAGGAACTAGCCAGAGTCTGCCGGCAGGGTCAGGCTTTGCCTTGAGCAGAGCAAGCCTTTTCTGCAGTGGCTCAAAGGTAAAAAGCTGTAACTCATAAGGCTGTAGATAGCCCGTCAGTTCATCGGCGGCCACTTCTCCCCCCCAGCAATCATTGGGTGTTAAAAGGATTTCTCGCCAGTCATCCGGAGCCACCAGTTTTAGCCCACCGAGTTTTGGTCTTAGTACCGTGCGATAATGTTCAATCCAGATGTGATAAAGGGCTTCCTTATCCAGAATACGCCGGGTACTGCCCAGACTGACAAGCTTTTCAGACTCCAGGTATTTAAACCCCTTGCTGACCATGCCCAATGAAATATTTGCCGTCTCGGCAATGGCTCGAAATGGTAAACGTAACACATCCTCATCAGCCAACAAGGCAAATACCAGCTTCATAAAGCCCAGCCCAGGCTTTGCCTGCTGCTGAGTTACAGGGTGACTTTCAGAGCTGTTTTTTCCTTCAATCCACAGATTCAGCCCGTTACAGCTCACCCTGGCGTTGCCGGCCTCATCAATGAAGTTGATCGCGTTGCTGGAGCAAAAGTCGGCGAGATGAGCGGTCAGTCTGTTACACACCAGCAGGGTGTCGGGATGAGCAGCGTCCAGCAGTGCTGTGAGGCTTTCTTTGCGGTGGATATGCTTTATTTCAGCGCTAAACTGGTAGCGTTCGCCGTGTACCGTCAGTGTGACCTGAGCATCAGAGTAAGGCTTGACATCCGGCTGTGGGTCAAAGGTGCACTCTCCTTGAATATGCGAGGGCAGATTATCCATGACCAGCATTAGTAGAGTCGCGTTAGTGTTCACACATCATCACCGTTCATGAATCATGAACAAATCATAAACGTGAACACCAAGAGCTGCAAGAGGAGCGGAACTCCTGAATGACACAGGCACCGGTTCACATACCGCGCCTCTACTACTATGTCGAATACTACACTGGAGAAAAACCATAATGATAAACCCTCCGCACCCTGGCGAATTGCTGCGCGAAGACGTTATTGCTGAGCTGGGCCTGTCCGTCAAGGAAACGGCTGAGCGACTGGGCATGTCCCGTGTAGCCCTGTCCCGTGTACTGAACGGCCGAGCGGCGATCAGCCCTGACCTTGCTCTTCGTCTGGAAATGGCGGGTGTGAGCACGGCCCGTGCCTGGCTCACCATGCAGATGAACTACGATCTAGCCCAAGCCAGGCAGCACCCGCAACCACCTATCAAGGCGCTACAACCAGCTGGTTGATCCCTTACCTCAGCATGATAAAGAAACCGCCTCACTTGAGGCGGTTTTTATGTTAATGGGAATACAAATCAGCTGGCCGCCCTATTTAACATCGAAAATCTGGCCGCTGCGCTTAACAGTGCCAATACCGAAGCAGTGACAATGTTCAAATGCCACACCACGCCAAAGTGTGGATTAAGCACACAGAGCATGAACGCTTAAATTGGTGCTTGATTGCATCATATATCTCCATGAAGATAGCTTCACTACTGTACCTATTTGGGTACTAGCCGTTTGAAAGCGCGGGAGCAAATGTGAAGTATCAGATAGTTGGTGGTGCAGGCCTGCACCGTAGTGAAACCAAGACGGTTGATATGATGGTCAAGCAGCTACCAGATAGTTGGTTTGGCTATGCTGGCCTGGTGGTAACCGATAACCAGGGTTCGATGGAAATCGATACCCTTATTATTACCGCTGATCGACTGCTATTGGTGGAGCTTAAAGAGTGGAACGGCCACATCAGCTACGAAGGGGGCAAGTGGCTACAAAATGGTAAGCCTCGTGGCAAGAGCCCCTATCAGATCAAACGTGACCATGCACTGCGGCTAAAAAGCCTACTGCAGGAAGAGCTATCTCGTAAGCTAGGTTACTTTCTACATGTGGAGGCCCATGTAGTGTTGTGCGGCACTGCAGGACCTGAAAACTTACCGTTAAATGAGCGTCGCTATGTCCATACTCGTGATGAATTTCTAACGATCGGCAACCCTAAGAACTATGAAAAGCTGGTACAAAATACCAACTTTAGCCACCTGTTTGAAGGTGATAAGCCACGACCTAACTCAGCCAAAGCGTTACCGATCATTCAGGCATTCTTTGAGGGGCCAAAGGTTAAGGCACTACCGCTGAAAGAAAGCGACTACATCGCTAACGAAAAACCGTTCTTTAGCCACCCGCGAAGGGTCTACAACGAATTCCGTGCAGCCCACAAAGACAACAGCCAGTATCGAGGTTTGCTACGCCGATGGGATTTTGATGCCCTAGGGGTTGCCAATGCTCAACTGTCACTATGGGCTGAGGTTGCCCTACGTGAGACTCGAGTGGGCCGTCAGGTACGCAACGGCAGCGCTACCATGCAGGATTATATGCTGCGTGCGGTGAGCGAGTTATCCGAAGAAGAGATCACTGACGATACGCGCGAACTGTATGAGCTGCGTCGTAGTTTTCATCGCTTAGATGAAGTGCTTGATAGCGAAGCAGAAGGCTGGACAAAGCCACAACGTGTAGATCGCGTGCGGGCACTACTGGCACCCTTCTCTGAGTTACACAGCCTAGGGATCGGCCACCGCGACATTGATCCGCACAATCTGTGGTACGCCGAGGAGCAGCAAAGCATTGTGATAACTGGTTTTGGTGCCGCCTCACTGGAGGGACGCGATAGCCTAGAAACACTACGACCAATTTTGCAAAGTGCCCCGTATGTATTGCCAGAGGATGCCCTGGAAGATGTCGCTGATCCCTATCGCCTAGATGTGTTCATGCTCGCGGTAGTGGCTTATCGTATCTGTTTTGCTGGTGAGTCGCTGATAATTGCCGATCAGGTTCCCGAGTGGCGAGCACCGCAGAAGGACCCGTTTGATGGTGCACTAAATGATTGGTTTGAGCAGGCACTTAATCTTGAGTCAAGCAAGCGCTTCCCACGAGCCGATATTATGCTCAACGAGTTTAATGCCGCCACTAAGGATCAGGTCCAGGGGATCGACGAAGCCAACCAAATTTATCAAGAGCTACAACAGAGCGAGTTCTTTTGTGAAGAGATGAACAGCGTTGGTGTGGTTATGAAGTTTCAGCCGCTTCCCGAGCTGCTAGCTGAGGTATATCCGGCACTGGCAGCTATTGCCACAACTGGAAGCATCAGTTATCACAGCAACCAAGATGAGCAGCTCCTTCACGTTAAGCTGTGGGATGGTGTAAGACTGGATCCACAACAACCGGGGGTAAACCGCCGCATCCATGCCTTTAAGCAGCGTATCGATAAGCTTAAGCAGATTAGCCTACCAACACCTGCTGTACACTCTAGTGGTCTGTTGGGGCAAGGTGGTTTATATGTGGTGAGCGAGCATATCGATGGCCAGCCGTGGTCGCAGTTTATTGCCGAGACTGAATTAGACCAACCACAGCGTTTGGCAATTGCTGAGCAGTTGATCAATACCTTGCATGCCTTTCATGAAAAGCAACTGCCTCATGGTGATCTGAGCCCAGATAAACTGTTGGTAAAAGCCGGGGAACCGCCAATCCTAACCTTGCTGGGGCTGCTTGAATACAGCGATGAGCTAACCGCTGATGCACACTACCAGCCAGCTAACCCTGAAAGTACTGATGCCTTTGGCCGCGACTGCTTTGCTATATATCGCATGGTAGAGGAACTGTTTGGTGAGGATATGCCTGCGTCAGTGCAGGCTGAATTAGATCGTGCTAAGCAGTGTTCTGGTGGCGTACCTATCGCGCTCGATCCATTACTGCAGTCACTTAAAGCACCATTACAGCCTGAAATTCGCCCAGTTAGTGAGCCTAAGCAACAACTGGCACAGGCGATCTCGGTATGCTGGAACAACGATGCCTGGCCACAAATGCCGAAGTTACTGGAGCTAAACGATGGCGGCTATCACTTTAACTGTGACTGGTCAACTAACCCACGCTTTGCCCACCAACTGCGCTGCTATATTACTGGTTTAGGAGAGCAACTATTAATCGACCTTGATCCAGAGAGCCGTTCCATTACCTGGATCACTTACCATGCAGGGTTATCGATTGAGCAGACGATTAAGGCAGGCAAGCATGCCCAGATCAAGATAGAAACTCCGTTATCGGTACAACGTGGTCGGCTTAACGAACGTAATGACTTCATTGAGTTGTTGATGAATCTCGAACCGGTGATTGATGCCATTATTGAGCGTACCAATCCAGATCAAGAGATGGATGAGGACGACTTTGAGAGCAGTGAGTCGAGTCCGGTTGAGCTGTGGCAGGCTCTATCTGATACTGAAGGAGAACTGCGAGACTTGGTAAACATCGATTCGGCTGACTATCAGGAGTCACCAAGTGGCTGTTTGCTGTATCCATACACTACTGAATCCGGCGCAGATCTCAACTTCGAGTTTGATGACAAGATTATCGTTTACATTAAGGATAAACGTGAATCGGTGCAACTGGGAAAGCTGAGCCTAAGTGAGACCACACCAAACCTATTGGCGATCAGCTTTGACTTTGATGCTGCTCGCAAGCGCATAACTAACGGCAGTCAGCTTCAGCTAGAGTCGATCCGTGATAAATCCTCGCGAGAACTACGTCAGCGAGCACTGCAAAGGGTTATCGACAACAAAGCTGAGATCAACCAGTTGCCGCTATATTTTGATTACAATAAAAAACCAAGCATGCAGCAGATGCAACCACAGCCAACTGCCGAGACGCTGCGTGAGCTGTATGATCAGCCTGGTCAAGGCTTTAACGAACAGCAGCTGATGGCGTTCCAGAAGCTAATAGAACAGGGGCCAGTAGGAGTACTGCAGGGCCCCCCTGGAACCGGTAAGACCACATTCATCTCCAAGTTTATTCACTATTTGTACCATCATTGTGGCGTTAACAATGTGCTACTGGTGGGCCAATCGCATACTGCGGTTGATAACGTGGCGATTAAGGTCCGTGAACTCTGCCATAACAAGGGCATGGAGCTAGATACCGTGCGTATCGGCCATGAGCAAATGATCGACGAGGGCATGCTTAGCGTGGAAGCCAAGGCGCTCCAGCGACAAATCCAGCATAAGTTCCATCGTGAATATGATCTGCGTGTTAGCACTCTAGGCAAACGCTTAGGGATGGCACCATCGCTGGTACAGCAACTGTGTCAGCTTCACCGTACCCTTAATCCATTGATGGTGTCGTTTGCTCAGTGTCATCGTGAACTGGCTAAGTTGGAGCAGACCAAGGGCAGCGGCGTTCACTATCAAAATCGCCGAGCCAAACTATTAGAGCAAAACGATCAGCTGAAACAGCGTACTCAGGCGGTGATCCACTCGATATTTGCCAGCGAGCTACTAGAGCCACTGGTATATGATGAGACATTAATGGCGCAGCTGACAGAGCTGATCGCCATTCAACGTGGCTATAACAATCCAGAAAACCTAGAGCGCTTTCTACAACTATTAGAGATGAGCCAAGAGTGGATGGATGTTCTGCGCGGTGGCGAAGCCGGTTTTGATCGCTTTATGCTTAAGAGTAAGCAGCTAGTTTGTGGCACCTTGGTTGGTGTTGGTGCGCGTCGGCTAGAGTTAGCAGAATCAAGCTTTGATTGGGTGATTGTAGATGAGGCCGGCCGGGCTCAGGCTGCTGAGCTAATGGTAGCGCTGCAATCTGGTAAGCGAGTATTGTTGGTGGGAGATCATAAGCAGCTGCCGCCATTTTACCATCAGCAGCATCTTAAATTGGCTGCTAAGAGGCTAGAACTTGGACGTGGGATCTTCTACGAGTCTGACTTTGAACGTGCCTTTAAGGCTACCGGTGGTGTTACCCTGGATACTCAATACCGTATGGTTGAGCCGATTGGTGATTTGGTATCCGAGTGCTTCTACGCGAAGGATATCGGCAAACTCCACACGGGCCGCGGCGCCTCGCCAGGTTGGTATGCGCAGTTACCCAGTCCTTGGAACAAAGCAGTTAGCTGGATCGACAGCTCTAGCCCAAGCCCAGAGGGTGGGGAAGCACATAAGGGCAATGGCCGCTACTACAATCCGCGAGAAGTTCGGTTATTGCTGGATGCACTGCAAGCACTGGCGAGTGACGAAAGTGTTGCTCAGCTTGAGCAAACCATCACTACTGAGCAGCCATACCCCATTGGTATCATCACCATGTATCGCCAGCAGAAAGAAGAGATCGAAAACGTCATCAGCCGTGCCGAGTGGGCTGGAGCTTTGCGTGGCTTGATCAAAATCGACACCGTTGATTCCTACCAAGGGCAGGAAAACAAGATCATCATCCTCAGCCTGGTACGTGATAACCCGAACAAACTGCAAGGCTTCCTGCGCGATGCGCCACGAATAAACGTGGCGATCTCGCGTGCTCAGGAACGTTTATTGGTGCTGGGTGCTTGTCGTATGTGGTCAAAAGACAACAATGATTCTGCACTCGGCAGCGTGCATGAATTTATCAGCAAGCAGGTTGCTGCCGCTAAGCCTCATTACCAAATGCTATGTGGCCAAAGACTGCTAGGAGACAACGAGTGATGTCAGAACCACGCCTTGGTAATCTGATTACCGTGCTATTACCAGCGCGCAGCTACAAGATTAACTGCGCTTGGACCACCGAAAAGCTGATGCCGGGCATCGAACAGTTTGCTTGTCGCTTGCTGTTGATCTTTGATCAACTCTATCCCAGCGAGTTGCAGAGTTACTTTGGCCTAAATGACAGAGAGCGTGAAGTGTTGCTTGATAGCCTGCTGGCTAACCGTCTAATCATCATCAACCCTGACGGCCATGTGGAAGCCAGCTCATTCCTACGTAAGCATGCAGCCAATAATGACGGCAAGCCAAGCCTAGTGAAGTATCAAGAGCGAACTGAAGAAGTGGCGTTCGATCTGCTAACACTATCAGTATGTAAGCCACAGGCACACCGTCGTGTTACCTCCGGTCTGCCAGAATTGTTGCCACGGGGTAAAATCGGTACCGATATAGCCGCAGTAACAGAGGCCTTTAGCTCTCAATTCCGCCACCACCTGATGCTTAGCCGTAATAACGAGTATGAGCGTCAACGGACTCAGCTGTATAAGGTGATGGGCTGTAGCTCACATGAAATGGTCCAGATCCCAGTAGAGATTGAGGTGAGCTACGATGCGTATACTAGCAGCGAGCCGCAGAAGTTTACCCGTTCCTACGAGTGCATCGGCAACAGCCGCCTGCCGCTAGCAAACGAGTTAGAGGCACATATCGCTGACTTCCTTGGTGATCACCAGTTAGACGAGTTTGGTATCGACTGCGAAGACTACTGTAAGGCGGTTCACGATCCAGTGCTAATGCAGTTTGCGAACGGCTATAAGTTTGATTACTCCGGCTGGCTAGAAGCTCGTGACCAGCGCAAAACTGGCTACGGCAATCCACAAACCTCCGGCATGCTGGGGGCGGTTTATCTGCCAGATAACGCTAAGCGTTTTATCAGTAATCTGCGCGATGCCCTGCGTAGCTATGAAGGCGAGCTAACCCCTAAAGCAATGTGGTATAGCAGCAAAGTACCTCTGTGGGGTGCCAACGGAAGTCAACTTGCATACTTCAACCGTGAGCTTGGAGATATCCTCGATAATTATGCTGACGATAAGTCAGCCCGCATTTCACTGCTACACCCAAGCAATGACAACGAAGAAAAGCGTATACAACGTGAGCGCCATCGTGGCCGTTTTGCCAACGGTATCGGCCTGAGCTCAGACGCTGAGTTTGACCGTCTGGAGGTATTGCTAATCCCGGAAGTGATTGGTGTAGTGCAGTACCATGGCCAACCCAATGCGGATAGCGCCTTAACTCTACCGATAGGGTACATCACTACTGATCCCGAGCGCCTGCAATTACTTGAGATGCTGCTAGCCAAGCGAGTAGAGGGAGCTCTCGCCACCATAAATTGGAGTGAGTCCAAGCACGAAACTCTTGGTTCACTGCTCTCGGACGACCTACTAGCCAAGCTAGATAAGAAGAGCGGTGATGACGTAGAACAAGCAATCCGTCGCAAACGAAAGGCTTCCCGAGGCAACGCTGCCCGAGCAATTCTTTCCTTGCGTAAGAATGAGCAGTTGCACGATTAATGCTCAAAACAACTTGTTGGATCATAGGTACCGTGCCGGATAATCTAATTGGAAGCTCACCCAAATGGGACCAAAATCTTTAGTCCCTTTGCTCGATTTTTTTGGATTCGTTCTAACAACCGCTATTAGCTATCAGATCCGGGTCGGTAGGATTAACTCAAAATAGTACTATGTGGCCGGTGCAACACCACCAGCCACATACTTTTATAGGGCTATAATGTAGAATACTCAACCTCTTCTAAAAGTGGAATTTTCCGGTTATTGATTCTTCTGACTTCTTCTTTATTTATTATGTTTATCTAAAACAAGGAATCAACTTCCGCTATTTCTGTGAACTACACCAAACGAAACTCATCAGGTATAGAAGCCAGTGCCTTCGAAACAGCCTGCCGGCTTATTTTTAAACGCCTGGCGATCTCTGCTTGTTTGTATCCTGCGGCCAGCAGCATCAAGATCTGCTTTTTACGGTCTGATATACGGTAATTGACGATTTTTCGAGCCAGGTTTCTTATCTTGTCTTCATCTGCTGGCTGCAGGGTTGTCTGCGCGATAAGCGTCATGATGTAACGATCAATATCAAGCGTTCCGGTATGGGGTTTTACCACTGCAGGTTGTGCTGACTGGTTAAGCAGACGTTCGGCTTCAAGCTCAAAATTTTCTCGGTTACGTATTGCTCTGCGGTATTCTGGATTCCAGGTGCCATCACGACGCTTGGGTCTGTGGTTATAACAATACTTATGGCTAAGCCTTAATTTTTCATCATCATCTATCAAAGCCCATGCTTCGTGATTATTGAAATACTTTAAAAATTCGCTGGGCTCACCACACAATAGACATAACTCTTTGGGCCTTTGTTGGTTGAACTGTGAATATACACTTTTCCTCTTCTTTGGCCTTTTGCATCGACAATGCACCAGAACACCTATCAAAGTTTCTGCTGTATCAAAAAACCGAAGATCATCTTCATCCTGGGCAAAACAAATAGACTTCGAAAAAAGACGTAGTGTTCGCCTGATATTATCTTCAGTACACCGCACACCCAAGTCACGAACAACACTACTAAAGGGCTTTTCCCCAGAAAGCCCAGGAACATCGAACTGCGTATATTTCAGCTCAAGCTGACTACGGTAGCTGTCTAATGCATCGTCCAATTCTTCACGAATAAGACGTAAGAATGAATCACGCTTTGATGCCAGCGAAAATGGCCCTGAGCGTTCATTGAATCGCTCCGTCGCAGCACGAACCTCAGGAGCACAGTCTTGCCATATCGAAACCTTTCTATGCATGCCGTCAACCACAACAACCCTTGGTAGGTTCACAGAGTATTCAAGAACTCCTCACCTCTCAAGCTCCCCGGTTTAAAAGCTTCACAGACTGCACTCGCTGATTGATTTTTTCTACAGAAGCGGCAGCTTCCCCTCCCCTCGGAGAGCAGGATGCGTTGAGACCAATGGGCGAATAAGTTATGGCATTCGAAAGAGTCCCAGCTTGCTGGCGGTCTGACGAATGCCTATCCTGCCCGCATTAAACACTGCACATTAGCTGCACTTTTAAGACACATTACCGCACTCGCTGCTTTTTCATTAAAAAGTGTCTTTATTGTGTCGTTAAAATGCACTTAAAATATGCTTTTTCCTGCCTATGTCGCTATTATGTCGTTAAAGTGTCTTAAATATGTCGCTAAAGTGCAGTATCGCAAGTAACGATGGCAGCCAAGCCGGACAGGAATGGTTGATATGCATTTCTTGCATGCAAGTCAGGAAATTGAGCAGACACTCTCGGAGGGCTGGAGCACTACACCAAACTGGTATATTTCGCAGATAACCCTGTTAAATCAATGAGCTATCAACGTGAAATCGCCCCCCTCTAAACCTATAGCGTTTTCCTTTAAGTTTTTGCCTAGTAGTTAGATCCTATAGCGTGCGGCGACCGGGCCAATGGCCCTTTGACCACCGCTTTGGCTGCCGCCAGGCAACAAGCCCTCTCATCTCTTCTTTTTTGGCGTTTTAAGGCGCTTTGCGCCCGATCCCTACACAACCCCTTACCTGGGTAGAGAAAAAGGCTCCAAGAAGCGCACAGGCGGTTTTATGGTGTCATCAGGATCAGGTGCTCACTCTTAAGATACCGAGCACCTTGATAAAGCAGTGGAAAGGATGAACGCCAAAACAAACGAACCGGGTCGGGCAAGCAGATGGCTGCCCGTGAAACCTGGAGTGATTTTCTTCACAGAATTTGCCGGACTAACTACAGGAGATCTCTTTCTACAGGAAAGACTACAGGAAAACACTACAGGAGACCCCTCTCAAACCCGCGCCGTTACTGGGCTGCAGAGGTATCGGCGGGACAGAACATGCGTAGCGCGGGACAGAACATGCGTAAAGGCGGGACAGAACATGCGTAACTTTCCCCTACAAAGCGGGACAGAACATGCGTGGATAACTTTTGCGGCTAACAGGCTTTTCCACAGCACAGCCAGCCACCAATCCACAATGCGGCTGATCAGAGTTCTGGCCCTTTACTTTGTCGAGCCACATGAGGCGCACATGGCCTCAGGAGCAGCCCTTTTTCAGTGGGTGTGGCCTTTAGCTGCGGCCAGGCCGCTTTTACTTTCCTCAGGGCATCCAGGAACCGCTTTTTGAAGTCGCGCCGCCCTTGAGCCGTAGCGGAGTAATTAGCACCAATCTGGCTCATCAAACTACTCCATGGCACCAGGGTGGATACTTTTAGGTAACTAACCCGGTAAGTAGCCCAGCAATATACATCCAGAGCCATAGGGGAGCGTTTTATTAACTTCAGAACCCTGGTATCCAAAGGCACTGGCCTGTCTGTTATCAGCCGAAAAAATCTGGGAGATAATTCTACCCAAGATCCCCACAGAGCATTTTGCTCAGGACTTTTAACACTCCACCAAATATATGAAGCATCGGACACCCGCGCTCCCATATCAGCCTCAATAAAATACTGGCTGTCATCACATTGTTCTTTATAGGTCACACTTATTGTGGTTTTAAATAACCGACACATCTGCACTCTTAAGCGCTCAATTGTTCCTTGTTGACCACCAGTCACTAACAGCCCCAGCTCAGCCATAAACTGGCTCAGTGAATGCCCGAGCTCCAGCCTGCATGCTTCTTGCTCACTAAAATACCCTTTATCTATTTTTAACTTGTTTCTTACAGCCTGAGTAGTGATCCAAACCAGCAGCAAGCGCGCATAACAACCATAAGGCAAGCCCACAGATGAAGGGGCTATCATGTGCATGGTGAAATTGCCGTTAGTACGGCTCCACTCATTATTTTCAGGCTCGCTATGCGGCAGTGTTGCTTGTATTAACAAGCGGGAGAGAAATCCAACTTCTCCCGCCTTATGAGCATCTTTTCCCTGAATTGCCAGAATTTGGCTGACGGGATCAGTTGCGCTAATCCCATCAGCCAAACTCGCTGCAGGTTTACAGGCCATATCATTAAAACCCGATGGCATGGCCGGGCCGGACAGGACGAGCGCCCGAAGACCTACGCTCTTCAATCCATTGCTCCACCTCTTGCAGATCCCAGGCAACATTTCTGCTGGTCAATGCAATTCGGCGAGGAAAATCACCACGTTGTTCAAGGTTGTAAATGGTTCGGTCGGAAAGTGGCACCATCTTCAGCAGCTCTTTCCTGTTGATCAGCCTCTTACTTGTTAGTGCATGCATCCTCTTGCCTCCACTTGCTAATGAGAGCTTGATGATGCCGAGCAATGCAGATCAGTTAAGCCTTTAAATTGGCAAAAAAGGTTGACACCTAGGAAAAAAATCTGCCTACAGTAATATGCTTATATTCTCAGTGGTTCAGCTTGGACCCAACATAAATGAGATGATTAAAATTATAAGTCCTGTATACAACACTAAAAAACCACAATGTACTAAACTTGATTACAATAATACTTATCTAGTTAGTGGTGCAACCTAAAGCATGGGGGGAGTTAAAATGGACTACGTAAAAAACTTGAATATTAGATTGGCTTTATGGTGGCTTTGGTGGGTAATTCTTTTACTATGCGTGTTGGGCTGGATCACAGATATACTAACTGGGATGCACCCATTACCTGAGCTCACAATCCCACTAATTGCCATATCAATTGTCATTCTCTTTAATAAGTTCCCTTCTATAGAAAGAATAATAGATAAAGACTTAAATGGAAAAAATCCAGAAAGAAGAAACAATGCCAGATTATACATGCTAGATAGAAAGGTATCTGAAAGTGAAAAAGCGGATGCATTAAGAGAAAAGATAAAAGATCTTGAGGAAAAGGTTGAGGCTATAAATAAAAAGGAAGAAAATAAATGATAAATTTAAAAAAGTGGATAATTTCCACCATGCTAATCTCTGTTTCTTTAGTGACAACTATCAGGGCGGAATTAGATGCTGAGTTTGAAATTCGCGTTAAAACACAAGAGAAACTGCTAGACAAAATCGAGTTTGAGCTTTTACTTAGAGATATGAAAAGTATTTTATATGATTATGTGAACATAGCAATCCCCTTCAACATAACAGTAAACTCAACAAGGATAAAAAATCTTTTTGAAATGAGAACGGTAGTTAATGGCATTGGTTATAAAGAGGCCAGTATTATATTTAGAATGACCGACATAGAAGATAAAGAGATAACATTTATGATAATAAACAATATACTATCTGAAGCAGCCTTAAATATTACTGGCGACACCAATGTAGTATTAAAGAATCATCTAATGAAAAAAATGTTCACATCTGACATAGAGTTAGCAATTCTTATAGACCCTATTACCGGAAGAGTCGCACCATCAGGGCCTGATGCGTTTCATTAAAATAAATTTTGAACCGTTTATATCTACTTTTTTATAAATCCAGCATTATTCCTCTACTTCAGAGTTTTATGGCATTTGAATCAAATACAGAATCAACCTTGTCTTACCAACTAAACTAATGTAAGAGACTAATTTATTGAAAAATACAATCATTTAGCCGTCCACTCATCAATCATATCCGCCCAGTCCTGCAGCATGGCGGCACGTTGCTCTCGGTATTCAGCCTTGTTGTACACGGCCCTAACCCCTTTCTGCTCATGGGCCAGGCATTTCTCAATCCAGTCGGTGTTGTAGCCAGCTTCGTGCAGCAGGGTGCTGGCGGTGCGGCGCAGATCGTGTGGGCCGAACTTGGCCAGGGGCTGCCCTTCTTTTTGGGCCAGCTTATAGGTCAGGTCCAGCACGCGGTTCAGGGTGGCACTGCTCATGGGCAAATCGGAGTCGTAACGGGACGGCAGAACGTAGTCTGAGCCGCCCGAGAAGGTCTTCAGGGCAATAAGAATGTCCAGGGCCTGGCGGGACAGGAACACCAAATGAGGGTTACGCCGTTTCATCCGCTCTTTGGGAATGGTCCACAGCGCTTCGCTGAAGTTGATTTCACTCCAGGTGGCATTGGTCAGCTCGCTTTTACGAACCATGGTCAGCAGCAACAGCTTTACCGCAGCCCGAATGGACGGTGAAGTCCCGATCCGCTCAATGTACTGGTACATGAGTTTAATCTCTTCTGGCGACAGGGTGCGATCCCGGGGTTCAAACCTGGCAATGCTGGAAGGCCTAACCGAGTCGGCCGGGTTCTCAACCTTCTGCCCTCTCTCAATGGCCCAGCGGTATACCTGGAGCACAATGTCACGGGTATGAACGGCGGTGGCCGGCGCGCCCCGATCTACTATGGCATCGGTCAGTGCTCGCAGGTCTTCATGGGTGATCTCTGTGAGCTTCTGATTGCCGAATTTCTTCTCCAGCTCTCTGGTATACACAGAGCGGCGCATATCCCTGGTGGAATCCGCCATCTGGTATCCTCTCAGCCACTTCTCCGCCCAGGCACCAAAGGTTTCGGCGTCTTTCACTCGGGCCTTTTTCCGGGCTTTCTCCTTGGCCGGTGATTTGCCATCGGCCACCATACGCTTGGCTTCATGCAGCTGCTCGCGAGCTTCGGCCAGGGTAATGCCCCCCACACCATAGCGGCCAAAGGTGATGGTCTCCTGGCGTCCATGAATGGAGTAGTTATAACGGAAAGAGACGGTGCCGGCCGGCGTGACTGCTACATAGAGGCCATCCCGGTCGTTCACCTTATAAAGTTTGTCTCTGGGCTTGAGGTGGCGCAGCTTGGTATCGGTCAGCATGGGTCTGGTCCTTAGTCGATGTTGATACCATGCTGAAAGAGCCCTATGAATTTGCTATTTATTTCTTTAAAAACAGTGCTTTATTGAAATTTGATACCATGTAATCATAAGGCAAGGCAGCATGGTATTGGCTCTCACTTATGGCATCGCTCACTGATAATACCAAGTTCGATACCACGCTCAAGTCGTGCTTCCCGCTGCCAAATATTGCCAGACAGTGCAGGCTATAAAAACAAAAAAGCCCATGTAAACATGGGCTTAAGTGTCATTTCATGCCGGTTACTGCCAGCTGTTACCTAACGAGTGATTATTCCCACTCAATCGTTGCCGGTGGCTTGCCTGAGATGTCGTACACCACGCGGGAGATACCGTCGATTTCATTGATGATGCGGTTGGACACCCGGCCGAGGAAGTCGTACGGCAGGTGAGCCCAATGGGCAGTCATAAAGTCGATGGTTTCCACGGCGCGCAGAGACACAACCCAGTCATACTTGCGGCCATCGCCCATTACACCTACGCTGCGAACCGGCAGGAACACAGTAAAGGCCTGGCTGACACGGTCGTACAGTTCGGCTTTGCGCAGCTCTTCGATGAAGATGGCATCGGCGCGGCGCAGCAGATCGCAGTACTCTTTCTTGACTTCGCCGAGTACCCGTACGCCGAGGCCTGGGCCTGGGAATGGGTGGCGATAGAGCATGTCGTAAGGCAGACCCAGCTCCAGGCCAATCTTGCGTACTTCGTCTTTGAACAGTTCACGCAGCGGTTCAACCAGACCCAGCTCCATATCTTCCGGCAGACCGCCGACGTTATGGTGTGACTTGATCACATGGGCCTTGCCCGTGGCGCTGCCGGCAGATTCGATGACATCAGGGTAGATGGTGCCCTGGGCCAGCCACTTGGCGTTAACGCACTTACCGGCTTCTTCGTCGAAGATTTCCACAAATACCCGGCCGATGATCTTGCGCTTGGCTTCAGGGTCGTTTTCGCCTTTAAGGGCATTGAGGAATCTGTCTTCGGCTTCAACCTTGATGATATTGAGACCAAAGTGGTCGCCGAACATCTCCATCACTTGCTCGCCTTCGTTCAGACGCAGCAGGCCGTTGTCGACAAACACACAGGTGAGTCTGTCGCCGATGGCGCGGTGCAGCAGCATGGCAGTAACAGAAGAGTCGACCCCACCGGAAAGCGCCAGGATTACTTCGTCGTCACCTATCTGCTTTTTCAGGCGCTCAACGGCGTCTTCGATAATGGAAGCGGGTTTCCACTTGGCTTCACAGCCACAGATTTCCAGCGCGAAATGCTCCAGCATGCGCTTGCCCTGACGGGTATGGGTCACTTCAGGATGGAACTGCACGCCATAGAAACCTTTGGCTTCATTGGCCATGGCGGCGAATGGGCAGGTTTCGGTCTTGGCAACCGCGACAAAGCCTTCAGGGATGGCCGAGACTTTGTCACCGTGGCTCATCCATACATCCAGCAATGGACGACCGGCTTCATTAACGGCATCTTCGATGTTTTTGAACAGTGCAGATTCGGCCAGCAGTTCGATTTGCGCGTAACCGAACTCGCCCTCGCCTATGCCCTGAATAACCTTGCCGCCCAGCTGCTCGCTCATGGTCTGCATGCCGTAGCAGATACCCAGTACAGGCACGCCTGCGTTAAACACATACTCAGGGGCTCGGGGAGAGTTGTCAGCGGTGACACTCTCGGGACCACCGGCCAGAATAATGCCCTGAGGGGCAAATTCGCGGATCTGCTCTTCACTGACATCCCAGGCCCAGAGTTCACAGTAGACGCCAATTTCGCGGATACGACGGGCAATCAGCTGGGTATACTGGGATCCGAAATCAAGGATCAGTATCTTGTGCTCATGAATATTGCTCATTGATAACCTTTATCTCTTTAGTTTGATTGCAGTGCCTGCCGTAACAGGCACAGTTTTTATCTGCTTATAAACCAAGGGCGACACTCATGCCGCCCCGAATTTATTAAACACCTGAACGGTAGTTCGGCGCTTCTTTGGAGATAGTCACATCGTGAACGTGGGATTCGCCCATACCGGCTGAAGTCACCTTAACGAACTGGGCCTTTTCACCCAATTCCTGAATGGTGGCGCAGCCTGTCAGGCCCATACAGGAGCGCAGACCGCCCATGTACTGATGGATAATCTCTTTGATTTTGCCTTTGTAAGGAACACGGCCTTCGATACCTTCAGGTACCAGTTTGTCGGCAGCGTTGTCGCTCTGGAAGTAGCGATCGGAAGAGCCCTGAGACATGGCGCCCAGTGACCCCATACCGCGGTAAGACTTATAGGCACGGCCCTTGTAGAGTTCAGTTTCACCTGGAGATTCATCGGTACCGGCAAACATGGAACCTGCCATGATGCAAGATGCACCGGCGGCCAGCGCCTTGGCCAGATCGCCTGAGAAACGGATACCGCCATCGGCAATCACAGGGATACCCAGATGCTTAACGGCAGCAGCAGCATCGGAAACCGCAGTGATTTGCGGTACACCCACGCCGGTAACGATACGGGTAGTACAGATGGAGCCAGGGCCAATACCGACTTTAACCGCATTCACACCGGCTTCTACCAGCGCCAGGGCGCCTTCGGCGGTCGCCACGTTGCCGCCAACGATTTGCAGATCCGGATACTTGGCACGGGTATCGCGAATACGCTGCAGTACCCCTTCAGAATGGCCGTGGGAAGAGTCAATCAAGAGTACATCGACACCGGCTTTGACCAGCGCATCAACACGTTCTTCGTTACCGGCACCGGCACCAACAGCGGCACCAACACGCAGACGACCCAGCTCATCTTTACAGGCATTGGGCTTACGCTCGGCTTTCTCGAAGTCTTTAACTGTGATCAGGCCCTTGAGCTGGAATTCATCATTCACAACCAGCACTTTTTCAATGCGGTTGGAGTGCATCAGCTTTTGTACTTCATCCAACTTGGTGCCTTCAGGTACAGTCACCAGACGCTCTTTCGGGGTCATGATTTCAGAAACCAGGCGGTTGGTATCGGTCACGAAGCGCACGTCACGGCCGGTGATAATTCCCACCAATTCGTTGGCGTCATTGATTACCGGATAGCCGGCAAATCCGTTCTTTTCGGTTAATACCTTAAGCTCGGCCAGTGTCGTGGAAGGTGTTACTGTCACAGGCTGTTGAACCACACCTGCTTCATAGATCTTCACTTTACGAACTTCTTCGGCCTGCTGTTCAATACTCATATTCTTATGAATAAAGCCCAAGCCACCTTCCTGCGCCATGGCGATTGCCAAACGGGCTTCGGTCACTGTGTCCATTGCAGCGGACACCAGGGGGATATTCAGTTCGATTTTGTCGGTCAGACGGGTCTTGAGATTGGCGGTATTAGGGAGAACGGTCGAGTGGGCCGGAACCAGCAGCACATCGTCAAAGGTAAGCGCTTCTTTAATTAATCGTAGCATTGCAACATCTCCCCGGGGGTTAGATTGAAGGTGAAATATTGCGGCGGCATTATACCTTGCAACCCCGGGGTGGTAAATGGGAAAATAGAGAAAAATTCCAATTTGAACGCAAATTCCATGCCAGAGCTCAAAAAACAGGTATATACCGTCTCCCGCCTCAATGCCGAAGTACGTGCCTTGTTGGAGGGAAACCTCGGCAGAATTTGGCTCAATGGTGAAATTTCCAACTTTGCCAGCCCAAGCTCGGGCCATTGGTATCTGACTCTCAAGGACAATCATTCGCAAATTCGCTGCGCCATGTTCCGTGGTCGCAATCAGAACGTGACCTTCCGCCCGGTCAACGGCCAGCAAGTGCTGGTGCGTGCAGCCCTGAGTGTGTATGAGCCTAGGGGCGATTATCAACTGCTTATCGAAACCATGCTGCCTGCCGGTGATGGCTTACTGGCGCAGCAGTATGAAGCGCTGAAGCTGAAACTCGCGGCCGAAGGCCTGTTTGCCGCCGATACCAAGCGGCCACTACCGGCCAACATCCAGCGCATCGGGGTGATCACCTCCCCCACAGGCGCCGCCATTCGCGATGTACTGCATGTGCTGAAACGCCGCGATCCTTCCATCGAAGTGGTGATCTATCCTTCCCAGGTTCAGGGCAGTACCGCAGCCAACCAGCTTATTGAGGCGCTCACCTTGGCCAACCAGAGGCTGGAGGTGGATCTGTTACTGCTGACCCGCGGCGGTGGCAGCCTGGAAGATATGTGGTGTTTCAACGATGAAAATCTGGCCCACGCCATCTACAACAGTGCCCTGCCGGTAATTTCAGCTGTGGGTCATGAGGTAGATACCTGTATCAGTGATTATGTCGCCGATCTGCGTGCCCCTACCCCATCGGCCGCCGCCGAACTGGTATCCCAGGATGTCGATAATAAACGGCAAAAGCTGACCACTACCATGGCCAGGCTGCGCCAGGGCTGGCAACACTGGCACTTGGCCAAGCGCCAACAGCTGTCGCTGCTGGATCACAAGTTGCAGCGCCAGGATCCCAAGCGGCGGCTGGAACAGCTGGTACAGCAGTTTGATGAGCAGCAACTGAGAATGACGGCCGCCATCAACAATCGCCTGCACCGGCTGGAACACAGACAGCTGCAGCTCAAGAGCCGCCTCGAAGCCCAGAGCCCGACCCACAAACTGAGCCTGGAAGGCAGCAGATTGAATTATCTCGGTCAACAGTTGCAGGACGCCATGGCCGATAAACTGAAAGAGGCCAAGGCGCGCCTGGGTGCCAGCGCCCATTCGCTGGAAAGTGTCAGCCCGCTGTCGACCCTGTCCAGAGGTTACAGCATAAGCAAGAACGAAGCCGGTAAAGTCCTGGAAAACAGCGAGGACGCCGTAATCGGCGAGCAGATGCGCACCCAATTGAAACAGGGCGCGCTGCTTTCAAGAATAGAAGCCATTATTGAGGAATAGCATCAATCAGATAAAGGCTCTTCGCTGGAGAAGGAGCCCAAGTTAAAAATACCCGTGAATCGTTAGCAAATGTTATTCCAGTTCACAGGCCCTTTATTAAACACAACTCACTGAATTAAAGTGCAATATTGGTCATCAGAAACAACAAAGCCGGGTTAAACCCGGCTTTGTTTTGCGAAAACCCTATCAGGCTTTCTTGTTCTTGATGTGCGCCATCATCCGCTTGCGGCGTCTTTCCTGGCTCAGGGTCAGTTTCTCCCCCTTGCCTTCAAAGGGGTTGGCCCCTTCCTGGAAGCGCAGCTGGATGGGCGTACCCACAACCTTCAGCGAGCGGCGGTAGTAGTTCATCATATAGCGCTTATAGGAGTCCGGCAGCTTGGATACCTGGTTGCCGTGTACTACCACGATTGGCGGGTTGTAACCACCAGCATGGGCATACTTGAGTTTGACCCGGCGACCATTGACCAGAGGCGGCTGATGGTCGTCCTGCGCCATCTGCATGATCTTGGTCAGCAGCGAAGTGGACACCCGTCTGGTAGCACTGTCGTAAGCTTCTTCGATGGACTCATACAGATGACCCACGCCTGTGCCATGCAGCGCCGAGATAAAGTGGATGCGGGCAAAGTCGATAAAACCCAGACGACGGTCCAGCTCACTCTTGACCCTTTCCTTGACGTCGTTGTCTATGCCGTCCCACTTGTTGACTGCAATCACCAGCGCCCTGCCGGCGTTGAGGGCAAAGCCCAGCAAACCAAGGTCCTGCTCGGCGATACCTTCACGGGCATCAATAACCAAGAGCACCACGTTGGCGTCTTCAACCGCTTTCAGGGTTTTAATCACTGAGAACTTTTCAACGACTTCATGCACCTTGGCGCGGCGACGCACCCCGGCAGTGTCTATGATGACGTACTCGCGGCCTTCACGCTGCATTGGAATATAGACGGAGTCGCGGGTGGTGCCCGGCTCATCATAAACCACTACCCGCTCTTCACCGAGGATGCGGTTGGTCAGGGTCGACTTGCCCACATTGGGCTTGCCGATAATTGCCAGCTTGATAGGCAAGTCCTGCAGTCTGGCCTGTTCGGCTTCGGCTTCCTCTTCTGTGTATTGACGCTCGTCAACCTTCTCTTCCTCGGGCGCATCCGGGTTAATCCCCATCGCCTCGGCAAAAGGAGCCAGCGCATACTCAATCATATTGGTAACGCCGCGGCCGTGAGCCGCCGCCATCTGATACACCTCACCCAGGCCCAGGGCCCAGAATTCGGCGCAGGCGGAGTCGGCATCGATACCGTCAATCTTGTTGGCCACCACGAAGGTGGTCTTTTGCCGGCTACGAAGATGTTGGGCTATGGCCTGATCGGCCGCGGTCAAACCGGCGCGGGCATCGGTCAGAAACAGCACTACATCCGCTTCTTCGATAGCCGCCAGCGATTGCTCGGCCATCTTGGTTTCTATGCCTTCTTCGGTGCCGTCAATACCGCCGGTATCCACCAGGATGAATTCGTAACCTGACAGATAGGCACGACCGTATTTACGATCCCGCGTCAAGCCTGGGTAATCCGCCACCAGTGCATCACGGGTGCGGGTCAGACGATTGAACAGGGTCGACTTACCGACATTGGGTCGCCCTACCAGGGCCACTACAGGAATCATCTTTTTGCCTCTTTAAAACTTCTCAATAAAAAGCCCCCGGAACGCACTCCCAGGGGCTTGGCAGTATCAAAGCCTGGGATCAGGGCAGAGTTACTGTGGCAATTTTGCCATCCCGGGTCTGCAGATAGATTTTGTCGTCAACCACCAGAGGTTGACTGAACAGGCCCGAGCTGTCGACCTGCACCCGACCCACAATTTGGCCGTTGCTGCGATCGATAAAGTGCAGATAACCTTCAAAGTCACCCACAACCACATAGTCCTGGAATACTGCCGGAGCGGTCAGATCCCGGTTGGTCAGATCCGAGTTACTCCAAAGCTCCAGACCGTTACGTCTGTCCACTGAGTATACACGGCTGTGATCGTCCACCAAATACAGACTCAAGCCCGCAGTGTCCAGCTCGTGGAAACTGGAGTACTTGCGCGACCAGACAATACGGCCGCTGCGCATTTCCATGCTGACCAGATTACCGTTGTAGCTAACGGCGTACAGGTTGTCACCCAGCAACAGCGGCGTCATATCGACATCGGCCATACGGCTGAACTCGTTGCCGCCTTTGGGGGTGTAAATTGGTTGCTCCCAAGCGGGTTGGCCGTTGTTCTTGATAATAACTGCGACCTTGCCATCGGCCGTACCAACAAAGAAACCACCCTGGGCATACGCCGGAGAACTGCTGCCGCGCAGAGTCAAGTTTGGCAAGGAAGCTTCATAGCTCCAAAGTTTTTCACCTGTGTCGACATTAAAGGCATCCAGCGAGCCTGAGCTACTGTTAACCACCACCATGTCTTCGGCCACTGCGGGCAAGGACAACAGCTCGCCTTCAGCTACGGCGTGCCAAAGCACTTCACCGGTTTCGGCATCAAGCGCCGCCAACAGGCCACTCTCTCCGCCGACAAACACCTTGTTACGGGCCGCTGTTACGCCGGATGCCAAGCGGGCACCCTTATTCTTTTTCAGGGCACCATCACGGAATGCCTCACTGAAGTCTGTGCTCCAGACCTTCTCGCCGCTGGTCTCGTCAAAGGCAGTTACTTCACCGTAACGATCGGCAACAAAGATTTTGCCGTAGCGCACTGCGGGACGCAGACGGGAGTAATAATCACCAACGCCACTGCCAACCGAAGCACTCCAACTGACCTCTGGGAATACGCTGGCGTTGAGCTCCAGCAGCGGGCTTACAGGTTCTTCTTCCACATCGCTGGAAGCGCAACCTGTCAGTGCGCCTATGGCCATGCCACAGGCCAAAAGAGTTTTACACCACGACTTCATTGGCCTTCCTTATGCCTGATTCAGGTTATCGAGTTTCATCTGCAGCGCCGGACTGGTTGTCACGCCGCCATTTTTAACGGCTTCCTGGTAAGCGAGTCTCGCCTTATCGGTTTCCCCTTGACGCAGTAGCAGATCACCTTTGAATTCATCTCTTTGGGTAGCAAAGGCACTATCTTTGACCTGCTCCAGCGTGGTCAAAGCGGTAGCAACCTGGCCCTGTTCAGCCTGAACTCGTGCCAAACGCAGCGTGGCAACCGCTGTCAGGGCATCACCCGGCTTGGCGGCAATCACGGTTTTGAGGGCAGCTTCAGCTTTTGGCAGATCGCCGGCCTCTACCGCGCTCTTGGCAACAATCAATTGCATCAACGCCGAATAACCGGCCTGAGCGTGCTGCTTGTCAAATTCGGCAGCGGCAGCCATCACTGTGGCTTCATCACCGCCTTGCATCAAGGCCTGGTTAAAAGCCTGAGAGGCGGCTTCGGCACGTTCCACTTTGACATCGGAATAATAGTTCCAGCCATAGAGGCCACCCAGGCCAATTACGGCACCTGCGACTATCGAAACACCATAGTCTTTCCAGAACTGCTTGATCGCCTCAACTTGTTGTTCTTCTGTGCTGTAGATTTCCACCCGCACTTCCCCTCTAAATTATTTAATCAGTTCTGCCAAATAGTCGGCCAGGGCCTGGCGTTCAACATCCTGCTGAGCCCCATCACCCCGCAGCGGTTTCACCGCCACCTTATTATTGGCCAGTTCGGTCTCACCGATAATCAGCGCAAAACCCGCGCCGCTCTTATCAGCTCTTTTCATCTGTTTCTTGAAGTTGCCACCACCGCAGTGACTCATCACCTTGAGTTTGGGCAGCTTCTCGCGCAGTTCCTGGGCAATTTTCATCGCCTCGATTACGCAGTCATCGCCCATGGCGGTCACGTAGACATCCACTTCGGCAGCAACATCAGCGTTCAGCTCCAGAGTTTCCAGCAGCAGAACAATCCGCTCCAGTCCCATGGCAAAGCCCACTGCCGGCGTTTCTTTACCGCCAAGCTGGCTCACCAGACCATCGTAACGACCACCGGCCAGTACTGTGCCCTGAGCGCCCAGGCTGTCGGTGACCCACTCAAATACGGTGCGGTTGTAATAATCCAATCCGCGTACCAGGCGTGGGTTAACCCTGTATTGGATGCCAACGGCCTCCAGGAGTTCACACAAGCGGGCAAAATGTGCCTTTGAGTCTTCACCCAGATAATCCATCAGCGCCGGGGCATCGGCCAGCAAAGCCTGAACCTGCTGATCTTTCGAGTCCAGCACTCGCAGTGGGTTGCTGTACATGCGCCGCTGGCTATCTTCGTCCAGCTTGTCTTTATGCTGTTCGAGGAAGACCACCAGCGCCTCACGATAGGCGGCGCGCTCGTCGCTGTCACCCAGAGTGTTCAGCTCGAGCGAAACGTGTTCGGTCAATCCAAGCTTCTGCCACAAAGAGGCAGACAACATCAGCACTTCGGCGTCAATATCGGCGCTCTTGATGCCATAAACTTCAACTCCAAACTGATGGAACTGACGATAGCGCCCTTTCTGTGGCCGCTCGTGGCGGAACATGGGGCCCATATACCACAGACGCTGCTCCTGGTTGTACAACAGGCCATGTTCGTTACCGGCACGAACTGTCGAGGCGGTGCCTTCCGGACGCAAGGTGAGGCTATCACCGTTGCGATCGGCGAAGGTATACATCTCCTTCTCGACAATATCTGTCACTTCCCCTATCGAACGCTTGAACAGGTCTGTGTTCTCAACGATAGGTGTGCGGATTTCACTGTAACCGAAAGAGGCAACCGAGGCGCGCAGTACCGCCTCAACTTTTTGCCATACGGGGCTTTGGGTTGGCAGAATGTCATTCATTCCGCGAATCGCTTGGATCTGTTTTGCCACTATCTCGACTCGTTTTGCTCTGGGGCTAAAAATTCAAAAATGCCAGCCATTATAGGCGCTTCACCGGCAAACGTAAAACTGGCCAGCGCTGGCCAGTTCACATTCGTGTCATCAGGATCATTCGGCTTCTTTGACTGAAATACGGTTTTCCATCATTTGCGCCTTGGCGCGAATTTTGGCTTCGAGGGCATCGACCAGATTGTCGTTGTCGAAGCGCTCTTTCTGACGCTCGCCTTCGTCATAATAACCACTCTTGCGGTTACCACCGGTAAGGCCAATATGAGACACCAGGGCTTCACCGGGGCCGTTGACCACACAACCTATGATGGAGACATCCATGGCTGTGGTCACATCTTCCAGGCGTTGCTCCAGTGCATTGACCGTGCCTATCACGTCAAACTCTTGTCTTGAACAAGATGGACAGGCGATAAAGTTAATTCCGCGGGAGCGAATACGCAGCGACTTGAGGATATCGAAACCGACTTTGATCTCCTCTACAGGATCGGCTGCCAGCGATACTCTCAAGGTATCGCCTATGCCTTCTGCCAGCAGCATACCCAGGCCCACCGCCGATTTAACGGCGCCGGCACGGGCACCACCGGCTTCGGTGATCCCAAGGTGCAGCGGCTGTTTAATCTGTTTCGCCAGTAAACGGTAGGACTCCACTGCCAGGAACACGTCCGATGCCTTCACCGAGACCTTGAACTGGTCGAAGTTGAGCCTGTCGAGAATATCCACATGGCGCATTGCCGATTCCAGCAAGGCTTCCGGGGTGGGCTCTTTGTATTTGTCCATCAAGTCTTTTTCAAGACTGCCGCCGTTTACCCCGATACGGATTGGGATATTCTTGTCTCTGGCAGACTCAACCACGGCGCGGATACGCTCTTCATTGCCTATGTTGCCTGGGTTAATACGCAGACAGTCGGCGCCGTATTCCGCTACTTTAAGGGCAATGCGGTAGTCGAAATGGATATCGGCCACCAGCGGCACCTTGATCTGCTGCTTGATAAGCTTGAACGCCTCGGCAGCATCCATGGTAGGCACAGACACCCGTACGATATCGGCGCCCACGGTTTCCAGCGCCCGAATTTGCGCTACTGTGGCTTCTATATCTGTGGTGCGGGTATTGGTCATCGACTGCACGGCGATAGGAGCGCCATCACCTATGGGTACATTGCCGACATAAATACGGGTGGAAGGACGGCGTTTTATGGGATTTTCACTGTACATCGTATTCTGCTCTGTTGACTCGGCGCCATGGATGCGCCACTTCAATTATCCTGCTTGATGCTATTATGCCTGTGGCAGGGTCAGTCTGGCTACCCGGCCACTGGGGAAATCGGCAAGGCTCACGGCCTGGCCGTTAAATGTCAGACTTACTGTCTGCGGTGCGCCCAAGACCAGTTTAAAAGGCGCCTTGCCCTGTACATTAATGCTTTGCCCTGACGATCTCAGGCCATCAATCAAGGTCTTGCCGTTAGCATCTGTAAGTTTAATCCAGCAGTCACCGTCAAGCTCGATACCGACAGAAGCCTGCGTTGCCTCTGTTGGCAACGGTTGCTCGGTCATATCAACATCTTCGTTAACAACACCAGAGCTGGCTTCATCAGTATTGTTATCCTCAACAAGACTCTTATCTACTTCAGCGGCTGGTGTTTCGGTTGAAGTTTCTGACGGAAGTTCGGTTTCTTCTATTTGTGCCTGACGCGATTCAAACTCTCTGGCCTGCTGTACCTCTTCTGCCGTCGGTTTGGAGAAATCGACATCGGAAACCACAGAAGGTTTTTGCAGCCACCACACCACCAGCAGGGCCAGCAACAGAAAACCGATAAGGTAAGTCACCAGCATCAAGCGGCTGTCGGTAGCCTGACGACTGGTCTTGCGCGAAAAGCTCTGCATTGCCGGCTCGGTCACCTTGGGGACCTGCCGTGCCAGACAAGCGTTGATAGTTTCTTTATCCACGCCTAATATGCGGGCGTAATTCTTCACGTAGCCACGAACATAGGTGGAGGAATCGATATTGCTGAAACAGTCTGCTTCAATATCGGCCACTATGCAGGGGCGCAAGTGCAGCCTGGTAGCCGCATCTTCTATAGTGATACCTTTTTGTGCGCGTGCGCTTTTCAGTAATGACCCGAGCGTATCCTCTTGCCCGGGAACCTTTTGGCTCTCGTCTTCATCCTTGTTGACTTGGTTATTCAACTCTGTCATCAGTGCATACTTGCCCGGTATTGTTTAGCCTGGGGAGACGCCGGAAATTTGGCCTGCAACAATATTCCATATCGCTTGGCGGCCGCGTCATCATTTAACCCTTGCTCAATGCGAATGCCAAACGCCAAGCTTTCCGCGGTTTCAGGAACGACTCGGTGGAGGCGTTCCAATTGCATTCTGGCCGCGGCGTAGTTTTGGGCGTCAAGCTCCAATTCTGTCAGTTCCTGTAATGAGACCTGTCTTCTGGGCTCATACTTTAGCGCCATCTCAAAATAGTGTCGCGCTTTTTCTCTTTCCCCGGCATCCCGACTGCAAATACCCAGATTTTCATAGCTGGAGGCAGTGCGGGTATATCTGGGGTTGTCGATTGCCTTCAGGAACATCTTCTCTGCCTTGGCATATTTCTGCTGCTGACAGAGAAATACCCCAAAGTTATTCATCGAGTCGCCGCTGGCATTGCGGGTGTCTATGGCGGCTTCATAAGCTTGCTCAGCCTTCACCACTTCACCCACGGTTTGATAATAATAAGCCATGGCAATATGCACATCCTCAAGGTGAGGGGCGTATTCCATGGCTCTGTCTAGATTATATTTGGCTTGTTGGGAGTTACCCTTTTGCAGATAGGTCAGACCTAACTGCGTCCGTTCCTTGGCGGCGGCAATTTTATCAAACTGGCGTTGCGAGACCGGAATGTCCGTGCCGGCATAAGTTCGCTCGGTCACACATCCGGGCAACATGGCCCCTAGCAGTAACGCAAGCGTTAAACCTGGCAATCCGTGCTTCATTGGCAAACCTATAAATCTGGACAAACAAAGAGTTAATCCATTGTGACCGAAATTTGATTGGCTTGCATGCGTTTTTTCGCCAGACGCTTGGTTCTGTCACGTATATCACCGGCCAACTGGCCACAGGCGGCATCGATATCATCGCCGCGGGTCTTACGCACTATTACAGTCAGACCGTATTCCATCAGCACTTTGGCAAACCTGTCGATACGGGAGTTGGAAGAACGCCCGTAAGGAGAACCCGGATAAGGATTGAATGGGATGAGGTTGACCTTGCAAGGGGTATCCTTCATCAGTTTGGCCAACTCATGGGCTTGCTCTGTGCTGTCGTTGATATGATCCAGCATCACATATTCCAGTGTGACCCGACCGCGGTTGGCGTTGGACTTTGCGATATAACGGCGAATAGCGGCCAAAAATTCGTTAAGCGGATACTTCTTGTTGATAGGCACCAACTCGTTACGCAGCTCGTCATTGGGGGCATGGATACTGACCGCCAGCGCCACATCGAGGGCATCGCCCAACTTATCCAGCGCAGGTACAACGCCGGATGTCGAAACCGTTACCCGCCGTTTGGACAGGGCAAAACCAAAGTCATCCAGCATGATATCCATCGCCGGAATCACATTGGCCAGATTCAGCAAGGGCTCACCCATGCCCATCATCACTACGTTGGTGACCGGGCGCTCACCGGTTTCCTTCTGAAAACCGAGGAAGTGGGATACCCGCCAGATCTGGCCGACAATTTCAGACACTGTCAGGTTACGGTTAAAGCCCTGCTGAGCCGTGGAGCAGAAAGTGCACTCCAGCGCACATCCCACCTGAGATGAGATACACAGAGTCGCCCTATCGTCTTCCGGAATATAGACGGTTTCCACTTCCTGACCTTCGCCAACATTAATGGCAAACTTGATGGTGCCATCGGCCGACTTCTGATAGCTGGAGATCTCCGGCGCCACCACTTCACAGCGCTCTTTCAACTTGGCCCGCAGGTGTTTGTTGATATTGGTCATCTGGTCAAAGTCACTGATCCCGAAGTGATACAACCACTTCATCAGCTGTTCGGCACGAAACGGCTTATCGCCCAACTCGACGAAAAGCTCACGCATTGCCTTACGATCAAGATCCAAAAGATTGATCTTTTTTTCACTCATTTGACTTTCCTCAACACCAAAACCTGCAGCAGGGCGGCGAATTATACAGATAGGCCGCAACTATAGCCAGTAATTCAGCGGTTCCCCTTATACCCTACTTTCTCTCTGCCGAGCATAAAATTAAGCTTCAGCTCACAAGCTCTATGATAGAATAGCGCTGGGCTAATGTTGGCCTTTGCATCGGAGTGATAATTCCCCCCTTATGCTAACGCTTATCGTTATTGTATTGGTCGCCATCGGCGTCTCTTTTCTCTGTAGTGTGTTTGAAGCCGTGCTGCTTTCGGTAACGCCCAGCTATATCGCGTCGCAGCGCCAGTCCAACCCGGACGCTGCCGAACGTCTTCAAAAACAGAAAGACAATGTCGAATCTCCTCTGGTCGCCATTTTGACACTCAACACCATAGCCCATACCGTAGGTGCGGCCGTGGCCGGTGCCCAGGCCGCCAAAGTGTTTGGCGATGAGATGTTGGGGGTATTCTCCGGGGTACTGACCTTCCTCATTCTATTCTTTTCCGAAATCATCCCCAAAACCATAGGTGCCAACTACTGGCGAGCCATGGCCCCCAGTGTGTCTGTTGCCCTGGTGTGGATGGAACGCATCACCCTGCCGCTTATCTGGATGTCCAATAAGGTTACCCGTTTGCTCGGCAAAGGTGACTCTGGCCAGTATATCCGTCAGGAAATGAGCGCCATGGCCAAAATAGGCCATGAATCCGGTGAACTGGATGAGCAGGAAAGCAAAATTCTGACTCAGATGTTGAGCGTCAAGGAGATGCCGGTTACCGCCATCATGACTCCAAGAACCGTGATGTTCACTCTGCCGGCCGCACTGACTCAACATGAATTTGTCAGCCAGCATATCAATAAGCCTTTCACTCGGGTGCCTATTTTCGACAAGGATCACGACGACATCATAGGCTATGTGAACCGTACCGATGTGCTGCTGAGTGAGCGGGATAATCCCGATGCACCCCTTGGGAACCTCAAGCGCAATTTGGTGATAGTGCCGGAAACCGCCCGCATCCTGCCGCTGTTTGAGCTGATGATCAAACGCAACGCTCAGATAGCCATGGTGGTGGACGAATACGGCAGCGGTCAGGGCCTGGTGACACTGGAGGACATCATCGAATCCTTGCTGGGGCTGGAGATTGTCGATATCAATGACCCTGCCACCGACATGCAGCAACTGGCAAGGCGACTTTGGAAACGCCGCATGAAAGACAAGGGGATCCGCCTCTCGGATGACAGAGAGCCGGTCAGCGAATCCCAAGGGCTCTGATTTCAGATTATTAATTCAGCGCTTTAATATAAGTGTCATCCTAGTGGGAGATAGTGTGACAGGCTAACAACCCACCCATCAGTACAGTCATCATTTAGGGGGAGCTTAGGCTTCCCCTTTTTCATCCGCCTCTGGAGGTGTACAATCCCCGCTCGCAGAATGAGGATGATATGCACACAGATTATGTTTTAAGACTTGCCCATCTCAACGATACCCACTCACACTTGGATTCCAGCCGGGTTCAGTTCAAGATTGACTCTCAGGGACACGAGTTTGATCTTCACAGCCACAGTGGTGGCTACGCGCGGATCTCGGCTCAGGTCAAGGCCGCAAGAGACGCTGCCCAAGCACAAAACCAGCCTTTTATCCTGCTCCACGGCGGCGATTGTTTCCAGGGCACCTTGTATTACAGCCAGTTCAAAGGCCGGGCCAACGCCAAACTGCTGAAGATGTTGGCACCCGATGCCATGGTCATAGGCAACCATGATATTGACGATGGCAACGCTCTGCTGGCCGGTTTTATCAAAGAGGTTGGCTTCCCTGTGCTGGCGGCCAATATGGATCTCAGCGGCGAAGCTGAAGATAAGCCCGGGCGTCTTCGAGGGCTGGACAACCTCTATGATCTGGATACCGCCTCGGGTATCGGCCGCAGCCTGATAAAGCCTTTCCACGACAAGCAACTGGCCATAGTCGGTATTACTCTGGATCAAATGAAAGCCATCGCCAGGCCGGATCCCGATACCGAGTTTGCCGATGCCTTTGCCACTACCAGGAAGACTGTTGAAGCCCTCAGGGCCAAGGGCATAGTGCATATCATAGTGCTGAGTCACTTAGGATTGGAGCAAGACAGGGTACTGGCCGAAACCATCCCAGGGATCAGCCTGATAGTCGGCGGCCACACCCATACCCTGATGGGTGATTTCCGCGGTTTTGGCCTGCCATGCCTGCCCTATGGTGAAAGCGTCAACGGCGTGCCTATCCTCCATGCCGGCAAACATGCCGAAACCCTGGGGCTCGCCGACATTCATTTCGATGATGCAGGCCGGGTGACCCGGCTCGAAGGCAGTAACCTCTTTATGCTGGACCGTCAGTTTCTGCTGAGCGGCCCACAGGCTGCCACCGAAGCCGACTACCAAGCCGCCAAGGCCATGTTGGAGCAACACCCAGGGATCCACTGGGATGATACCGATGAAGCCATGGAGCAAGTGATTGCCAACGAGTTCCGCCCGGCGATCAGCAGCATGGAAAATCAGGTGCTGGCTCTGGTACCCAAGGCCCTGGTGCATACCCGCCTGCCAAGCCGCACCCTACCCCACGGCAGTGAAATTGCCCCCTGGGTCAGCCGGAGTATGTTTCTCGAGTCCAGAGCCAAAGACCAAAGAGTGGACTTTGCGCTGCATAACGCCGGTGGCGTGCGTCAATCCGTGCCCCAGGGACAACTGACCAAAGCCGATGTGCTCGGACGTCTGTTGCCGTTTGAATTGCCGCTGGTTAAATATGAAATCGCCGGGGAACACCTCTACCAGGCTCTGGAGTCGGCCATTAACGCCGCCACCAACAACGGCGTGCGTGGCACCGGCGCCGGCAGTTTCCCCTATACCTATGGGCTGAGATATTTCTATGATGGCCGCAAAGAGCAGGGAGAAAGACTATTGCGGCTGGAGCTGTTGCGGGCAAATGGCCTGTGGCAAGCGCTGGCGCCAGAGCAGCACTATGTTGGGGTATCCACCTGTTACACCACAGCCGGGAAAGAGGGCTATGAGCCTCTGCTGCAAGCCCGCTGGCAGGAGTCGATGCCATCACTGACATTGCCGGGCGCCTTCATCAACTTCCTGAAAAAGGCCCCCAAACTGGATGAGTTGCTATTGCCCCATGTGCACTATACCAGCCACAGGGCCGAAGCGGCCGGCGAATAAGCCGGCACATTCAGATCGCTTGTCCCTTGCCCTTACACTGACAAAGCAACCATTCAAGATCATAAGCTATGATCCTAAATCCAGGTTATAAGCCATTTTATAAACCGCTTTTATAAACCACGTTATAAACTGCTCTATAAACCAAAGTCACTGCCTTGCAGGCGCTCGGTAAACCAGCCAAGCGCCTTTCCCATCTCCCCTTTTCGCCAGGCCATATAGATGGGCAGCGAAGGCCTGGGCAAGGCCACTTCACGCTGCACCAACTCACCTTTGGCCAAGGCCTCCCGGATCAAATGCAGCGGCAGAAAGCCGACGCCTATTCCCATCTTCTGTGCGGTGATCTTGGCTTCCATCGACGACACCCGGATAAGCTGGCGACTGTCAAACACCCCGCTGGAGCGCTGACTCAAGGAGCGCGAGGTATCGGCCACTATGATGGATGGAAATTGCAACAAGGCTTCAGAGGCTATCTCAGTGTCGAATTGCGCCAAGGGATGCTCAGGCGCCACAACAAACACAAACTCCAGCTCACCAAGCTTTTGCAGTTCATACTGACCTCTTGGCAATTCACCCGTGACGCCGATGGCGATATCGGCGCGGTTGGAATAAAGCGCATCCCAGCCGCCGCCAAGAGCCTCATGGGTCACGCTGACGGTGAGCTGTTTACCCAGCTCGGTGAATTCCTTAATTAATGAAAGCAGCGGCGCCTGTGGCAAGACGGTATCCAGCGCCAGTGTCAGTTGCGCCTCCCAGCCGGTTTCCAATTGCCTCACGGCATCCTCAAGCCGGGCTGTGGCCGCCAGGATCTCCCGCCCCTGGGTCAACACCAAACGCCCCACTTCGGTAAGTTGAGCCCGAGTGCCCTTACGTTCAAATAATCTGCTTCCCAGCTCGCTCTCCAGCTTTTGAACCTGATAGGTCAAAGCAGATGGCACCTTGAAAAGCGCCTCGGCCGCTGCCGAAAAACTACCTTTTTTATCTATAGCATCCAATACTTTAAGCGCATCCAGGCTAATGACAGAGTGCATGATAAAACCTATGTTCAATTTTTTTGAAATTCAATATCAAAATGTTCCGATTTTCAGCCACAAAGGTCAAGGATAAACTGCACAGCAACTGGACAGGAAAGCCTATCCCCCCTATTCAAATTCATTGAGGACACCATCATGAAAGACCTGATTATTAAACTGCTCCGCACCGATGCCGGTTTCGCTCCTCTGGCGCTGCGCCTGCCTATAGGTATCACTTTTATGGCTCACGGCGCCCAGAAGCTCTTTGGCTGGTTCGGCGGTTACGGCCTGGAAGGCACAGGACAATGGATGGCCTCTATCGGCCTGACTCCCGGATATTTGATGGCGCTGATGGCCGGCTCCAGTGAATTTTTCGGTGGTCTGCTGCTTATCATAGGTCTGTTGATTCGCCCCACTTCCGCGGTGTTGGCATTCACCATGTTGATGGCGATAGTCACAGTGCACCTGGACAACGGTTTGTTTATGTCCAACAACGGTTACGAGTTTGGTCTGGCATTGCTGGCCGCCACTGTATCCCTGGCGATTTCCGGCGCCGGTAAACTGTCCATCGACAGCATGATTGCCCGCAAGACCCATTAAGGAACCCTTCTTGCCAAGCACACATCTTGCTTTAAGCCATTCACTGCTGGAGAACTGAATTATGATTTATGTACGTCATGCCGATGAACGCGGCCGGGCCGACTTCGGCTGGCTCAAGAGCCAACACAGCTTTTCATTCGGCAACTATTACGATCCAAGATTTATGGGGGTCTCTGCCCTGAGGGTCATTAATGATGACAGAGTCGCGCCAAGCGCCGGCTTTGATACTCACGGCCACAAGGATATGGAGATCATCAGTTATGTGATTTCCGGCACCATAGCCCATAAAGACAGCTTTGGTCACGTGAAAACCCTGTCGGCCGGTGAGTTCCAACTTATGTCTGCCGGGTCGGGGATCTATCACAGTGAGTACAATGCCTCGGCAACTGAACCTCTGCATTTCCTGCAGATCTGGATCCAACCGAGTAGCCAGGGTGGCACCCCGGGTTATCAGCAAAAAGCCTTTGCCCAGAGCTCGGCCCTGACCCCGGTCGTCACTCCCGATGGCCGCGATGACACCCTGTCCATCAAACAGGACGCCAGCGTCTACCGCCTGGAGCTGACCGCTGCCGAGCAGACAAGCTTCAAGCTGGCAAAGGGACGTAACTTTTATGCTCAAGTGGTGGAAGGAGAGCTGCAATTGGCGGGTGAAACCCTGCAAAGTGGCGATGGCATTCACATCAACGAACTTGAGGAGTTTGCCATTAAGGCCAGCAACAAGCGTGCCGTAGCCCTGGTGTTTGATTTGCCATAACAAGCAGCATTTCTTGGCGTTTGTCCATAGGCCGCCTTGGTACTTCACTTGGGTGATTTTCCAGGGCGGCTTGGGTTATAACGGCAGCTGCATACTGAAATTGGTCAGCACTTCCCCGTGACGTTGATGCTGATTGCGCTTCAAGGTTGTAAAGCCCTGCTTGCCGAAAAACGCTTTGGCATAGAAAGAAGCCTCTACCCTCAAACACTGCACCCCGGAATCGACGGCGTATCTCAATAACTTCCGGTAGAGCTCGGCGGCAATCCCCCGGCGCTGGGCCTTGGGGTGAGTAAAAAGGCAGTCTATCTCGGCTTCACCCGGCACATTCAAAGGCTTTAGGTTATTGACATCCTCCTCGCCGTAAACGACGAGGATTCCTACTGCGGTTAGGCGCGAACGCCGGACTCGCTTCGGTGGGTTCCTGCTGCTGGCGGCATTGTTGCACCACTCACTTCACAGGCTAATCGGGCGTGTCCCGCCCTTAATACATTGATCGCGCCGACGACATCGGCGTTTTCTTCAAAGCCACATTCCACACAGGCAAACCGAGCTTGCGTGGCGCGGTTATCCTTCGATATGTGACCACAGCACGGACACGTCCGGCTGGTGTTTTTCGGTGGAACGGCGATCAGGTGGCCACCATTCCATGCCAGCTTGTAATCGAGCTGGCAACGGAACTCAAACCAGCCTTGATCAAGAATGGCTTTATTCAGGCCTGACTTCGCCCTAACATTCCTACCCTGTTGCTCGGCGGTTCCTGCCGCTGATTTTGACATGTTTTTGACCTGCAAATCTTCAATACAGACTATCGCGTGGTTTTTGCTAATGTCGTTTGAGATTTTATGCAGGTAGTCACGGCGGCTGTTGCCGATATTGGAATGAATGCGCTGAACTTTGGCTTTGGCCTTTTTCCAGTTATTGCTGAATTTTACCTTGCGGCTCATGGCCTGCTGCGCCTTGCGCAAAGCGGTTTCGTGCCGTTTGAAACTGTTGAGCGGGGCGTAAAAACGGCCATCGGACAGGGTGGCAAAGCGGGCAATGCCCATGTCAATGCCGATGGCATCGCCCTGATGCACGGCAATTTCAACTTCCCGCTCGGTCTGGATCGATACATACCACTTACCACAAACCTGACTGACCGTGACGTTTTTAATCTCACCTTCCACCGTCCGGCTGTTGCGGTAACGCAGCCAGCCGAGCTTGGGCAGGAAGAGTCGATTATTGCCTTGCTCCAGTTTCACCCCTTGTGGATAGCGAAAGCTATCTGACTGACCCTTCTTTTTGAAGCGCGGGAAGTCTGCTCGTTTGGCAAAGAAATTTTTGTACGCCCGATCTAAATCTTTCAGCGACTGTTGCAGCGTTTGAGAAGGTGAATCAGACAGCCATTTTGTTTCTGGCTCTGCTTTCCATTGTGGTAACAGATTATTCAGTTCAAAGGCCGATAGTTTCTTTTCACCCTGCTCATGTCGTTCTTTTTGCAACGCCAGCGCCTTGTTATAGACAAACCGACAAGCACCGGAGAAGCGGCGCATCTGGCGCTGCTGCTCTCCAGTGACAATCAGTTCGAATTTGTAGGCTTGCAGTCGTTGCATGGCTTGCTCATACTGTGTCAATACAACTCAATTATAGATTGGTCTATGGAAATTGAAAACGATTTAAGGCATGGCAGGCATTGCGTTTTTAAAATGCACGTTCATTTGGTCTTTGTAACAAAATACCGACGAAATGTCTTTACCAAAGAAGTGCTGGATGATCTAAAAATCTTTTTTGAAAAGGTCTGTCTTGATTTTGAATCAGAGCTGGTTGAGTTCGACGGTGAAGACGACCATGTGCATTTGTTGGTGAATTACCCGCCGAAGGTGGCCGTGTCGAATCTGGTTAACAGTCTCAAAGGTGTATCCAGCCGGATGATCCGAAAAAAGAATTACCCTTCGATCAAAAAGAAACTCTGGGGAGGTGCGCTCTGGTCGCCCAGTTATTTTGCGGGGAGCTGTGGTGGTGCGCCAATTGAGATCATCCGGCAGTATATTGAGCAGCAACAAACTCCGGCGTAGCCCTCAGAACGGCTTCGCCGTTGCGCTATTCATCCTCGCCCTGAACGGCGAGGTTTTCCGCGCTATCCGATAAA
>NZ_JBKORL010000104.1:0-24402 GCF_047314525.1 Shewanella sp. BJSY2023SW007
TCATCCCGACATCGCTTCATTAGCAAAATCCGAGAAAAGCGCACGTAAACGCATTCGCTATCTCGCCCTGCTTCACTTTATCGAAGGTCATTCCCGTACCTCTATCGCCAGTATGTTGAAGGTCAGCAGAACCAGTGTGAATAAGTGGGTCGCCACTTATCTCTCCTTGGGACTATCCGGCCTGGATGACAAACCAAATCCGGGACGTCCCGCTAAATTGTCCTCTCTTCAGCTAGCAACCCTGAAAGAATTCGTACTACTCAAAAGTCTATCTGAGCAAGGCGGCAGATTAATGGCCAAGGACGTCGGCCACTTTATTCAGTCTGAATTTGGCGTGACTTTCAAGCAAACGAATATCTACCGTTTACTACATCAATTAGGCTTTTCCTGGATCACTACGAGATCACGTCACCCGAAACAATCTGAAGCCGTGCAAGAGGCTTTTAAAAAACTTCCCAATGGCAATGATCCTTAACACCCCGGGACACGTCGCACTCGATCGCATCGATGTTTGGTTTCAAGATGAAGCCAGATTTGGTCAACAAAACACCACTACCCGTATTTGGGCTGAGAAAGGGACTAGGCCACGAGTGGTAAAGCAGCAACAGTTTGAATCAGCGTATTTATTTGGTGCAGTCTGTCCGGCAACAGGCGCCACGCAAGCTATAATCGCCCCCTTTGCCAACAGCGATTATATGCATGAGCACTTAAAGTTGATTTCGGCCGCAACGGGATCAGGACGCCATGCTCTGGTCATCATGGACGGCGCGGGCTGGCATCAACAAGATTTGGCCGATGATTTTGATAACCTCAGTATTCTCAAACTTCCCCCATATTCACCTGAACTCAATCCAGTAGAGCAAGTCTGGCAATGGCTTCGTCAACATGTGTTGGCAAATCGCTGCTTTAGTGGCTACGACGATATTGTTGAGCAATGCTCCATCGCATGGAACAAGTTTATTGGAGAGCCGCTGAGGGTGATTCAATTATGCTCTAGGCAGTGGGTAAGAATGGTCAGTTAATTAACGTAATTGGTATTAGAAAACCAAAGCCTTTTTCATCGTTGAACCATTTAACGGTTCCTGTCACTTGTTGCTCTGACATAGTTTCCTCTTTCAGTCACTTAGCCTGGGCTGTAGCTTTGTATAAGTATTTGTAGGGTAAAGGGGATTTGTTTCACTGGTTTGACACTCTGATGATCCTTGAAAACCAGAGTTTTTTGCGCTCAGCAACAGGTTTTTATAGCAAGAGTGGGGCTGAAAATAACTGACTGATAGAGATTGCCAGGGATAGAGTCAATATCAATCCCATCAAGAGTGAGGGAGTAGCATTCTGCAGGTTTATGGGTTGAGAATGCTACTCTTATGAGCCGAGAGCAGGGCTGATATTTTATTTAGTACAGAAAGACTGACTCAATCTCACTCTTCACTGAGGTAGAAGTAACCTTTTTCTAGCAGGTCACACAGCAGCGCTGCTATTGCCTCATCATCCAGCAATGACTCAAGGTTTGCAGCATTTATGCTGGTGCGATTGGCAATAAATTGCGCCTGCTCTTCACTGCCTTGCGGCAATTCAAAGGCTTCCCCATTGATAAACAGCCGGCAGTTGGGATCGTTTTCCAGCATGAGAATTTTAAGCCCACCTATGCGCTTGAATACAGCGCCTTCGGCCGCAGCTTCTCTGAGCTCCTCGGTACTCATAGGCTCACCCTGGCAAATATCCAGATCAAAGCGATTCTGACTCAACAATTTGCCCAGCACGCCCTGATAATAGTCAGGGTTCTCAGTCAGCTCTTTCAGCAGCACCATCATCCCCTGTTGCTGGCTCTTGGCGATCAGCGCAGGTTGCCCGGCTTCTTCACTCGAAGTGAAACGTTTGTGGCCGAGATCCTGATCAAGCATAAAGTCGGCCATTTCGCTGATAAGCTCTTGCTGACTCGGTGCCCGGAAGCCTATTGAGTAGGACAGTGCCAGGGTCAGAGTCTCGCCCCTGTGAGGAAAACCGGGCGGAATATACAGCATGTCGCCGGGCTCCAGCACTGTATCTATGATGGGCTCAAAGTCCTCAATCAAAGGGGTATTGGGGTTATTGCCGCGCTTGGCGTATTGGCCCTTGGCACCCACTGTCCAGCGTCTGCGCCCCTCGCCTTGAATGATAAAGACATCATAGTTGTCGATATGGGGGCCGACACCACCACCCGGCGTGGCAAAGGACACCATCAGGTCATCGAAGCGCCAGTCCGGCAGGAAACGGAAGGCTTCCACCAGACCCTGAGAGTCCGGATACCAGTGGTTGACGGCCTGCACCAGCAGTTGCCAGTTTTCTTCACCGAACTTGTCATAGTCTTCAAATGGGCCTGAGATCACTTCCCAGTCCTGCCCCTTGGTGATTACCACCCGTGAGGAGATCTCCTCTTCACAGGCGAGGCCCGCCAGCTCATCGGCGGCGATAGGATCGACAAAGTCCTTGAAGGCTTGTCTGATCACCTTGGGTTGTTGCTGCCACACCTCTTTAACAAAGGCATCTCTGTCTAGAGTCAGCTGGTAAGTGTTCGTCATCTGTTATCCAATCCTTAAACCGTTTCAATGGCCAGTCAGTTATCCCGCTTGCAACGGCATAAACCCCGGGGAGAAAAAAGGCGGTACTGGAAACCAGTACCGCCTGCGACAGCCAAGAGGCTATCAGTTCAAATCATCGACAAAGGCTTCGGCGCGGCCTATGTAGTTGGCCGGCGTCAGTTGCTTGAGTTCGTGTTTCACGTTCTCAGGCAGTTCCAGACCGTCGATAAAGGCAGCCAGCTGCTGACCATCGATACGCTTGCCACGGGTCAGCTCCTTGAGCTTCTCGTAAGGCTTTTCGATGCCATAGCGGCGCATGACTGTCTGTACCGGCTCGGCCAGTACTTCCCAGTTGTGATCCAGTTCATCGCGCAGGTGCGCCTCGTTGACTTCCAGCTTACTGACACCCTTGAGTGTGGCCTGGTAGGCGATCAGCGAGTGGGCGATACCCACCCCCAGATTACGCAGCACTGTGGAGTCGGTCAGATCGCGTTGCCAGCGGGAAACCGGCAGTTTGCTGGCCAGGTGCTGCATCAAGGCGTTGGCTATGCCCAGGTTACCTTCCGAGTTTTCAAAATCGATAGGGTTAACCTTGTGCGGCATGGTGGATGAGCCGATTTCACCGGCCACTGTCTTCTGCTTGAAGTGACCCAGGGCGATATAACCCCAGATATCACGGTCAAAATCAATCAGCACTGTATTGAAACGGGCCACGGCATCGAACAGCTCGGCAATATAGTCGTGCGGTTCAATCTGAGTGGTGTAGGGGTTCCAGTTCAGCCCCAGGCTGGTGACAAAGCGCTGTGACAGCTCATGCCAGTTCACTTCTGGGTAGGCGGACAGGTGGGCGTTGTAGTTACCCACGGCGCCGTTGATCTTACCCATGATCTCAACCGCTTCAATTTGTTTGAGTTGGCGTTCGAGACGTACGGCCACGTTGGCCATCTCTTTACCCAGAGTCGAAGGCGAGGCGGGTTGGCCGTGAGTACGGGACATCAGAGGCACAGTCCTGTAACGTCTGGCCAGCTCTTTAACGGCATCGACCAGTTTCTGGCAGTATGGCAGCAGTACCTGTTCACGGGCTTCGGTCAGCATCAGGCCGTGGGACAGGTTGTTGATGTCTTCACTGGTGCAGGCAAAGTGCACGAACTCGCCTATGGCAGCCAGCTCGGCATTGTCGGCGATTTTTTCCTTGATGAAGTATTCCACCGCCTTAACGTCATGGTTGGTGGTGGCTTCGATGGTTTTGACTCTCAAGGCATCGGCTTCGCTGAAGTTGTCGCGAATATTGTCCAGCAATGCCAGAGCTTCTTCACTGAAGGGGGGGACTTCTTCGATTTCAGGGCAGCTGGAAAGCAGTTTCAGCCAGTTGATTTCGACCTGAACACGATACTTGGTAAGACCGTACTCGCTGAATATCCCCCGAAGTTCGGCGGTTTTACTACCATAACGCCCGTCTACCGGTGAGATAGCAGTCAGTGCGGAAAGATCCATTATAAGCTCCTTGATGAACTTGGCTTTATTATAGGGTGAGGCTTTTCTTAGCTGTATCGACGATCGCCTTGCGGGCAAACACCAGGTGTCTGCGTTTACCGCCGAGTTGACGCCAGAGTACGGCACTGCGCATTGCTGCCAGCAACAAGGCGCGTATTTTATGTTGGACCAGTGGCCGCTGCAGTATGTTGGGATTGCCCGAAATCTGGATCTTGGGCCCCAAATTACTGATGATATCGCTGTAGATGCTGGCCAGGTTGGCGATAACCTGCTCGTCGGTTATGGCAAAGTGGCTAAGTTGGCGATGCACCTGATTGATGCGCTCAGACAGCATCCCCAGAGCCGCCTGGTTGCGGCTCAGTTTACGCTCCAGCGCCAGAATGCCGACCAGATAGCGGGTGATTTCCACATCTTTCTGGGCGCTGTCACCCAGTTGGTTGATAATCCACTTGTAGCCGTTGGCCAGCACGACTTTGTCGGGATAGATCTCATCGATATTCTCGGGATCTGTCACCATAATGCCATCGAGTGCCGCAGCCAACTGCTGCGGATCGCTTTCCCCGTGGCGGGCTATGTATTGCACCTGGGCGATTGCCTGCAATATGCCGGCAAATGCCATAGTGCGGTCATGCAATTGCTCGCTCAATGATTACTCCCTAATCAGGGTTTCTATGATGCCGCCACCCAGGCAGACTTCACCGTCGTAGAATACTGCCGACTGCCCTGGCGTGACTGCCGCCACAGGTTCGTCGAAGATCACTCTCAGTTCATCGTCACCCTGGATATAAACAGTGCAGGGGATATCCTGCTGGCGATATCGGGTCTTGACCGTGATTTTTGCGCCATCGGCAGGGCCTTGTCTGTCTACCCAGTGCAGCTGCCTGGCCGTGAGGCCAACCGACATGAGTCTCGGATGCTGGCCGCCTTGGGCGACAATCAATACATTACGTTTCAGATCTTTGTCGACCACATACCAAGGATTGTCGTTGCTGTTTTTCATGCCGCCAATTCCAAGGCCCTTGCGCTGGCCCAGCGTGTGGTACATCAGCCCCTGATGCTCGCCTATCACTTCACCGTCGACACTCTCGATTTTACCCGGTTGCGCGGGCAGATAAGTGCCAAGGAATTCAGTAAATTTGCGTTCACCGATAAAACAGATGCCGGTGCTGTCTTTCTTGTTGAAGGTGACCAGCCCTTGCTCTTCGGCAATGCGGCGAACTTCGGGTTTTTCCAGTTCACCTACAGGGAACAGGCTGCGAGCCACCTGTTGGTGACTCAAGGTGTAGAGGAAGTAGCTCTGATCCTTGTTGCCATCTATGCCGCGAAGCAGCTGGGTTTTACCATCGGTATCACGGCGGCGCACATAGTGGCCCATGGCGATATAGTCGGCATCGAGAATGTCATCGGCAAACTCAAGGAAGGCTTTGAATTTGATCTCCTTGTTGCACATGATGTCCGGGTTAGGCGTGCGTCCCGCCTTGTACTCGGCCAGAAAATACTCGAACACATTGTCCCAGTATTCGGCGGCGAAGTTGACCGTGTGCAACTTGATGCCCAGCTTGTCACAGACAGCCTGGGCATCTTTTAAATCTTCGGCGGCAGAGCAATATTCGTCGGTGTCATCTTCTTCCCAGTTCTTCATGAACAGGCCTTCTACCTGATAGCCCTGCTGGAGCAGCAGATAGGCTGAAACAGATGAGTCGACACCGCCGGACATGCCGACAATGACTTTTTTTCCTGATGCATTGGGAGTGTTAGCTGTCATAGATCCTAAAACCGTTGAATTCATTCATGAACGCCCGAAAAGAGAACTGCTGCTTGTGCCCGGTTGTGGCAGGCCGTTATTGGCGCGACGCTGGGGTGGACAAACAGCCATAAGGCACTCAGTTTCTGCGGGGGCGTATTCTATCACGCCTTGGTGCCCAGAGCTAATCACAACAGCGCGCTATTGAGCAAAGATAACGGCAGCCGTTGTCCCTGCAAATAGCTCTCCAGTGTGGCGCTGACCAAGGGGCTGCGAAGCTTGGGTCCCAAGGCTGTGATTTCATCCATACTCAACCAATGGGTGGCCTTGATGGCGACGTCCAACGGCTTGGCATTCTGACACTGGGTCAGGCGAGCACAGAAGGTAAAACGTAAAAAGGCCAGCTCCTTGGAAGCGCTGAACTGATCTATTCGCACCAGAGCTTCAGGGGTGACTGTCAGGCCGGTTTCTTCGAGCACCTCGCGGCGACAGGCGTCGATAAGGCTTTCATTTGCTTCCAGGTGACCGGCCGGTTGGTTAAATTTCTGTTGGCCGTCAATCAACTCTTCGACCAGCAAAAAACGCTTCTCTGCCTCAATAATGCAGGCCACTGTGACATTGGGGCGATAACGTTCAGTCATGGAGAAGCTCCTTGATGGCCGCCTCAGAAAGAGTTCGATATTCACCGGGCTGCAGGCATTGCCCTTGCTCGGTATCCAGGCTGAGATTGTCTATGGCATAACGTATCAACCTCAAAGTGGGAAACCCGACATGGGCTGTCATCCTTCGCACCTGACGATTGCGCCCCTCGCGGATACAGATCTCCAGCCAAGTGGTGGGGATATTGCGCCGCTCACGAATGGGCGGATTACGTGGCCACAAAGATTCGGGTTGTTGCAGTCGCCGGACTTTTGCAGGCAGGGTGGGGCCATCTTTCAGCTCGACTCCCTGACTCAAGGCTTGAATCGCGGTGTCATCGACATCGCCTTCCACCTGTACCCAGTAGGTCTTGAAGGTGTGCTTGTTGGGCTGGGTCAGCTTGGCCTGCAGTTGACCGTTATTGGTGAGCAGTAACAGACCCTCGCTGTCTCTGTCCAGGCGACCGGCGGCATAGATACCGGCGATGGGCAGCAGATCTTTGAGCGTGCGCCGTCCGCCTTCGTCGGTAAACTGGCATAACACATCGAAGGGTTTGTTGAGCAGCACCACCTGGGTTTCTGCAACCGAGAGTGGTGTTACCTTTGGGCGGGGGTTTTGAGGACCGGGACGCTTTTTATTCAGGCCCTGTCTCTTGTTAATGGGGCTCTTGTTACTGGGACTCTTGCTACTGGAACTCTTGCTGTTGGGGCTTGGTTTGGTGGAGCGCTGACTCTTCTCTTGGCCAAATTCTTTACCGCCAGGGTCCTTTGAGTGACTGGGCTGGCGTTTGGGTTTACGTCTTGGTTGGGAGGTTGGCGAATTCATTGAGATATCCTGGCTGCTTGAGCTGTGTACTCTGACTATTTGCCAGAGATATGCCAGAGTGTAACACCTATGTCCTGCTTGGCGGCAGGGTGGGTTGGTGACTTTTATCCGAGTGTACCCGGCACTCGCCTATAGTGGCATTTGAATCTTGGCTGGAATGCTCTATGATGTTCGCCAAATTGTGATCTGCAACCAATTTTTACGCCCGTCAACCGGATCTATATCGACTGTGTACAACGGCGCTATCCTGGGCGGAAAGAGGCAAGGAAATTAAAGAATAACAACACTTATAACAACTCATTTTTATAAAAAGCGTAGGACTGAAAATGACTGATAAAACCCCCACTATCATCTATACGCAGACAGATGAAGCGCCGGCTCTGGCGACCTTATCTCTACTGCCTATCATCAAAACCTTTACCCAGGCAGCCGGCATCAATGTCGAAACCCGCGATATTTCTCTCTCCGGCCGTGTGATTGCCGCTTTTCCCGAGCGTCTGACCGAAGCGCAGCGTATCGGTGATCATCTGGCTGAGCTTGGCGAGCTGGCGACCCAGCCTGAAGCCAATATTATCAAACTGCCTAATATCAGTGCCTCCATTCCTCAGCTGCAGGCTTGTATCAAAGAACTGCAGGCCAAGGGCTATGATTTGCCCGACTATCCGGCGGAAGCCAAAACCGATGAAGAGCGGGAAATCAAGGCTCGTTATGACAAGATCAAAGGCAGCGCGGTAAACCCTGTACTGCGTGAAGGGAACTCAGATCGCCGCGCCCCGACTTCGGTCAAGAACTATGCCCGTAAGCACCCGCATTCAATGGGTGCCTGGAGCAAGGACTCCAAATCTCATGTGGCTCATATGCAACAAGGGGATTTCTACGGCAGCGAGCAGTCCGTCACCCTGAAAGATGCCGATACTGTCAACATAGTGCTGGAACAAAATGATGGCGGCCAACTGGTGCTCAAGCAGGGGCTTGAGTTGCTGGCCGGTGAAATCATAGATGCGGCCGTTATGAGCAAGCGTGAACTGACCGCCTTCTTCGAGCGCGAAATTGAAGCCGCTCGCCAGGAAGATGTACTGCTGTCATTGCACCTGAAAGCCACTATGATGAAAGTGTCCGATCCTATTATGTTCGGCCATGCGGTGAAGGTGTTCTACAAAGATGTATTCGCCAAACACGGTGAAACCTTGCGTGAGCTGGGTGTGGACGTCAACAATGGTCTGGGCGATGTTTATGCCAAGATAGCCAAGTTGCCGGCCGAGCAGAAAGCGGCCATTGAAGCCGATATCGCCGCCGTCTACCAGAGCCGCCCTGAGCTGGCGATGGTGAACTCAGACAAGGGCATCACCAACCTTCACGTGCCAAGCGATGTGATTATCGATGCTTCCATGCCTGCTGCTATCCGCTCCAGCGGTCAGATGTGGGGCCCGGATGGCCAGTTGAAAGATACCAAGGCGCTGATCCCGGATCGTTGCTATGCCGGTGTTTACCAGGAAACCATCAGTTTCTGTAAGGAACATGGCGCCTTCGACCCTGCAACCATGGGTAGTGTGCCAAACGTGGGACTGATGGCGCAGAAGGCTGAAGAGTACGGCAGCCATGACAAGACCTTTGAAATCCCTGCGGCCGGTACGGTTAAAGTATTGGACAAGGACGGCAACCTGCTTATGTCCCACGCCGTTGAAGCCGGTGATATCTGGCGCATGTGCCAGGTTAAAGACGCGCCTATCCGTGACTGGGTCAAGCTGGCCGTACGCCGCGCAAGGCTGAGCAACACCCCGGCGGTATTCTGGCTGGATGAAAATCGTGCCCACGATGCCCAAGTGATCGCCAAGGTGAATGCCTACCTGCCTGAGCATGATACCGATGGGCTTGAGCTGCACATCATGTCACCTGAAAAGGCGGCCCGTTTCTCCCTTGAACGTATTAAAGCCGGTAAAGATACAATTTCGGTAACAGGTAACGTGCTGCGTGACTACCTCACCGACTTGTTCCCTATCCTTGAGTTGGGTACCAGTGCCAAGATGCTGTCAATCGTCCCGCTGATGAATGGTGGCGGTCTGTTTGAAACGGGTGCCGGCGGCAGTGCGCCTAAGCATGTACAGCAGTTTGAAGAGGAAAACCACCTGCGTTGGGACTCCCTGGGCGAGTTCCTGGCATTGGGAGCCTCACTCGAGCACCTTAGCCAGACGACGGCCAATGCCAAGGCTCAGGTGATGGCTGATTGCCTGGATCAGGCGATAGGGCAGTTCCTGGATAACAACAAGTCACCATCCCGTAAGGTGGGGCAGCTGGATAACCGCGGCAGTCATTACTTCCTGGCACAGTACTGGGCCAGCGCGCTGGCCAAGCAGGACAAGGATGCCGAGCTGAAAGCTTATTTTGCACCTCTGGCCGAAGGCCTGGTGGCCGCTGAAGAGCAGATAGTGGCGGAACTCAATGGTGCTCAGGGGGCCGCCGTTGAACTGGGTGGCTACTATAAGCTGGATCCTGTTAAAGCCGAGCAGGCTATGCGCCCAAGTGCCAGCCTGAATCGCCTTCTGAGCGCTTGATACTGAAAGTTGAATGAGGGAACGCTCCCTCATTCAGTTGCCAAGCAGGCATTAAAAAGGCGGGGATGACCCCGCCTTTTTTCATCTCTATTCACCCGGTTATTTAACTGGAGAGATAGCCGAGGCATGCATACCCTTCGGGCCCTTCTCAACTTGAAATTCAACAGGTTGGCCTGCTTTTAGAGTTCTGTAGCCTTCCATTTCAATGGTTGAATAGTGCGCAAAAACATCCTCACCACCTTCATCAGGGCAGATAAACCCGAATCCTTTGGCGTTGTTGAACCATTTAACAGTTCCGCTTGCCATACTTCCACTTCCTTCTATTGTCTGCTTCCCAGTAAGATAGTACAACTTTTGAGCACTTCAGCAGGTGCTCAGATAACAGAATGTAAGTAGTGTTGCTGGATGTCAAGTTGAAATTAACAAAAAAACAACATCGCATATGGTTTCGCTGGAACCTTAGTTTGCCACTGGGATCTTTTCTTTAATGGAAGTGTCTGGATATTTACTCGCTTTAATTATATTGAATCAATTTTAACCGATTGAAAAATAAGCATGAGTTAGAAACGCCTTAGACAAGCGCCGCCACGCCAGAGTATAGTGTGACAAAGGGCAATACCGCCCAGGGCCCGCCAAGCGGTACTTTGAAACATGGCCGGGCATAGTGTTGGTAGAAGCCAAGTTGAGAGGCTAATATTGAATCATGGGTAAGACTGGACAGATAGAGCGCGTGGAGGAAGGGGTTGAGCAGGAACTGCAACCACCTCCAATGTATAAAGTGATTCTGAACAACGATGACTACACCCCAATGGACTTTGTTGTGGAGGTACTGCAGCTGTTCTTTCGCAAGAACGAACAGGAAGCCACGGACATTATGTTGACCATACATCATCAGGGAAAAGCGGTTTGTGGTGTTTACCCATTTGGGATAGCCGAAACCAAAGTGGTTCAGGTGAATCAGTTTGCAAGACAAAACCAACATCCGTTACTGTGTTCGTTAGAGGAAGCTTAACCAGCCTGTCTCTGTAGTTTTTTAGGGGGTGCGTATGCTGAACAAAGATCTTGAAGTGACCTTGAACCTGGCATTCCAACAAGCCAGAGATGCCCGTCACGAATATATGACGGTTGAGCACCTACTGCTGGCGCTGACCGATAACCCCGCCGCAAGGGATGCCTTGCTCGCCTGTGGCGCCAATATCGACCGCCTCAAAGAGGAGGTCGCCAACTTTATTACCCAGACCACACCCATTATCAGCGATCCCGATGATGAGCGTGAGACTCAGCCGACACTGGGTTTCCAGCGGGTGCTGCAACGGGCAGTGTTTCATGTGCAGTCGTCAGGCCGCAATGAGGTGACCGGCGCCAACGTATTGGTGGCCATTTTCAGCGAGCAAGAGTCCCAGGCGGTTTATCTGCTGCGCCGCTACGATATTACCCGTCTGGATGTGGTGAATTATATTTCCCACGGCTTTGCCAAGAACGATGAGGCCGATGCTCCAGGTTCGCAGGAAAGCTTGGAAGATCAATCCGAAGCCACAGAAGAGCGCAGCATGTTGGCTCAGTTTGCCAGTAATCTCAATGAGATGGCCAAGCAGGGCAAGATAGATCCGCTTATCGGCCGCGACAACGAAATCGAACGCTCGATTCAAATTCTTTGCCGTCGCCGCAAGAATAACCCACTGTTGGTGGGCGAGGCCGGCGTTGGAAAGACTGCCATCGCTGAAGGTTTGGCTTATCGGATAGTCAATGAGTCTGTGCCTGAGGTGATAAGCGAAGCGACCGTCTACTCTCTGGATCTCGGCGCGCTGTTGGCCGGCACCAAGTATCGCGGCGACTTCGAGAAACGCTTCAAGAGTCTGCTTAAAGAGCTGACAGCGGATCAGAATGCGATTCTGTTCATCGATGAAATTCACACCATTATCGGTGCAGGGGCGGCATCCGGTGGGGTAATGGATGCCTCCAACCTGCTCAAGCCCTTGCTCTCCAGCGGTAATCTGCGCTGTATGGGGTCCACTACTTTTCAGGAATATCAAAGTATTTTTGAGAAGGACAGGGCACTGGCGCGGCGCTTCCAGAAGGTGGACATCCACGAACCTTCAGTGGCTGAAACCACCAAGATACTTCAGGGGCTTAAGAGCCGTTATGAAGAACATCACGGGGTGCGTTACACTCACGCAGCCTTGGCCAGCGCCGCCAGCCTGTCGGATAAGCATATCAACGATAGGCACTTGCCGGACAAGGCCATAGATGTGATAGACGAAGCCGGAGCGCGGATGGCGATGATGCCACAGAGCAAGCGCAAGAAAACCGTGGGTCAGAGCGAGATTGAAACCATTATCGCCAAGATTGCCAGGATCCCGGAAAAAACAGTGACGTCCTCTGAGAAGGACTTACTGAAGAACCTGGAGCGCAACCTGAAGATGGTGGTGTTCGGCCAGGACAAGGCGATAGAGAGCCTCAGTGCGGCGATTCGGCTGGCTCGCAGCGGTCTTGGCAATGAAAACAAACCTGTGGGGAGCTTCCTGTTTGCCGGCCCCACCGGGGTAGGTAAGACAGAGGTGACCAACCAGTTGGCAGCATGCCTCGGGCTCAAGCTTATCCGCTTCGATATGTCCGAATATATGGAAAGCCATACTGTATCGCGTTTGATTGGCGCGCCTCCTGGTTATGTTGGTTACGATCAGGGCGGTTTGCTGACAGATGCCGTGATCAAGACGCCTCACTGTGTGGTGCTGCTCGATGAAATCGAGAAGGCGCATCCGGATATCTATAACCTGCTGCTGCAGGTAATGGATCACGGTACTTTGACCGATAACAACGGCCGCAAGGCGGATTTCCGCAACGTGACCCTGGTGATGACCACCAACGCCGGGGTGCAGGAAACTGTGCGTAAGTCCATTGGCTTCAAACAGCAGGATCACAGCCAGGATGCGATGTCGGAGATCAATAAGGTGTTCTCGCCTGAGTTTCGCAACCGACTCGACTCCATCATCTGGTTCAACCATCTGGATATGACCATCATTGCCAAGGTGGTGGATAAGTTCCTGGTCGAGCTGCAGGCACAGTTGGATCAGAAAGGGGTGACGCTGGAAGTCAGTGATGAAGCCAGAACCTTGTTGGCCGAGAAGGGTTACGACAAGACCATGGGGGCCAGACCTATGGCCAGAGTGGTCAAGGATCTGCTGAAACGACCGCTGGCCGATGAAATCCTGTTTGGCAAACTTGAGTCCGGTGGCATCGCTCATGTGGATGTTAAAGATGGCGAACTGGAGATCAACACGGAAGCGTCGGAGAAGATCTCTTGATAAGCTGAATTGCAACAAAAAAATGGCTGCCAATGGCAGCCATTTTTATTCTGAATCCTGACCCTTATCCGACACATTGATGCCTGGATAGACAACGGCAGGCCAGGTGCGCCTGCTGCGCAGTGGGTCGCCCCCATGGGCTCACCAGCAAAAAAACCGGCACAGCCGGCTTTTGAGAAATAACTGGGATCTTAGCGTGAGCGGAAGACGATACGCCCTTTGCTCAAGTCGTATGGAGTCAGCTGCACAGTGACCTTGTCACCGGTCAGGATTCGGATGTAGTTCTTACGCATTTTACCGGAAATGTGAGCAGTCACAACGTGACCGTTTTCCAGTTCAACCCGAAACATTGTATTTGGCAAGGTTTCAAGGATAGTCCCTTGCATCTCAATGTTGTCTTCTTTCGCCATTAATCAGTTATCCCGTTAGCCTCGAATGTAAAAAACCGCCGTATCATGCCGCAAATTACAGCGGCTGTAAAGGGGAGGCCTCAGTGATTGTCGCTTTTCTGCCAGCCCTGAACGCCGAGGATCTCGTAGGGGCGGTAGAGTCGCTTATAACCCATTTTGTCGTGGTTATCTATTTGATATCCCAAATAGAGAAACGATTTCGACATTAATTTGCCCAGGCGGCATTGCAGCAGCACCAGCAAGATCCCGAGGGATCTATTGCTGTAGTCCGGGTCAAAGTAGCTGTAGATGGCTGATAGGCTCTGGGGCAGGAGATCGGTTACTGCCACGGCAACCAGTCGCTGACCATGCCAAAGTTCGATAAACACCGGACTGAGCCACTCACAGGCGAGAAAATGACGGTACTGTTCTTCGCTCGGAGGATACATGGGGCCGTCACTGTGGCGGGCACAGATATAACGCTCATAGAGAGGATAGTGAGCCGGGGTTTCCTCGGTCACAATCCGAAAGTGCAGGTCACGGTTTTTGGCCAGGGTGCGTTTTTGTCTTTTGGACAGGCGAAATTCATCCAGGGGAACTCTGATGGGTTGGCAAGCATTGCAATGGGGGCAACGGGGCTTGTAGATGGCGCTGCCACTGCGGCGAAACCCCAGTGCCAACAGGCGCTCAAACAGTGACAAGTCCAGCTCATCTTCCTGGATCACCAATAACTGCTCCTGTTGTCCGCTCAAATAACTGCAGGCGAAGGGTTGGCTGAGGCCTATGGCAATGGCATGGTTATCAGAGTTCAAGCTTGACCTCGTCGGTTTGCCAGCAATCCTTGGCGAGATTGCCGTCCCTGAACTGTCTCAAGAGTATGAGAAAATCTTTGCGCTTTAAACTCTTGGCTCCGAGGCTCTCAAGGTGTGGGTTCATCACTTGGGCATCGATAAGCCTGAAACCCTGCTTGAGAGCGTATTGATGCAGGGCGATAAAGGCCGCCTTGGAGGCATTGGTTTTGCGGTGGAACATGGACTCGCCACAAAACACCTGACCTATGGCAAGGCCATACAGGCCACCTATCAGGCGACCATTGTCCCAGACCTCGAAGGAGTGGGCATGACCCAAGTGGTGCAGTTCCTGGTAGGCCAGACGTATCTCTCCGGTTATCCAGGTGCCGGGCTGATCTTTTCGCGGCATGGCGCAGCCAGCCATCACATCGGCAAAGGCTCGGTCGATGCTGAAAGTCCAATCCTGCTTTTTCAGATACTTGCGTAGACTGCGAGAGATATTGATGCTGCCCGGAACAAAAACCGCGCGGGGATCCGGTGACCACCAGAGGATGGGATCTTGGCTATTAAACCAAGGGAAAATTCCCTCGTAGTAGGCGTTGAGTAGCCGCTTGGGATGCAGGTCGCCGCCGATGGCCAGCAGGCCATTGGGATCCGTCAGTGCCAGCTCAGGCGACGGGAAAGGATCCAACTCATGATTTAAGAAAGACAGTAGGTTCACAATTGCGTATGATTCTGCTTAGGGCCTTCTTATAAGTTAGCGGAAAAACAGCTATGTGGAAACTGATACTGAATGCAATGCTGCTGCTCTCATTATCCCTTGCAGCGGGAACCCAGCCCCTCTATGCCGGCTATGACAGAAACCAGGCACAACCGGTTGAAAAAGTGCTCTACGGCCAGGTGGAGTCGGTACGGAAAATCACCGAAAAACAGCTGATGGAAGACAGAAATCGCGGCTGGAAAACCTTTGGCGGTGCCTTGCTCGGTGGCGTGATTGGTCATCAGTTCGGCGGTGGCAGTGGTCAGGATGTGGCAACCGTTCTGGGCGCTCTGCTCGGTGCCGGCATTGGTCATCAATATGGTGGTGATGGTTATTATCGTGAACTTAAACTGGTGGAGTTGATGATACGCCAGGAAGATGAAACCCAGGTGATGATTATTCAGGATGAAGATCCCGGTATGACCTTTAAAGTAGGCGATGAAGTGCGGGTGGTTTATCTACAGGGCAGCGTCCGGGTCGACTTGGCTATGTGATTGATTGTGTGGGCTTAGAGCCAATAACAGACAAAACAAAGGCGCCGTCAGGCGCCTTTGTTTTGGATGGAGGCAATTAAAAACCGCGAGGCAACTTGTGATTACCGGCTGTCAGTTTTTCACGCCACAGCTCTTTGGGGGTCTTGCCCCCTTGACTGCCGGATTTGGCAGGCGTTGCCGACTTGGTTTTTGCCTTGGTAGCTGGCTTTGCAGCAGGCTTGGCCGCCTTGGTTTTTTCCTGTTTGGCTTCAGCCTTCGCCGGTTTGGCGTTATCCGCCAACATCTGTTCCAGTTCAGCGAAACGAAGTGATTTACCGCCATCGATTTTGTACCAGCTGCCATTTTGCTCAATGGTCACTGCTTTGCCCTGTTGTTCACTGAGAGCTTGCTGCAGTGTGCTGATAACTTCTTCTTTGGTCAGTTTTGCCATAATCATAACCTGTTTATTTTTAGAGTTACTTGAAGGTTTGCGATAATTTTATAAGTCAAAGGTCGGCAATGTCCAATTTGCCGACCAAAAAGCAACAAACTTGTGTCCAAGGGCGCAGCTTTTGGTCGCTTTGGGGTCTGAAACCGACAATCTGGCTTAAGATTTGTGACCTCAATCCTTGGGCTTGCTGTGCTAGAATAGCGACATATATCTGCAACAGAATCGACAGGGAACCCTATGCAAAGAGAGGAACTCAGACAATATCTGCACGAGTTTTTACAACTGGACAAGTTTCGCGATTATGCCCCCAACGGTCTTCAGGTTGAAGGCAAGGCCGAAATTCGCAAGATAGTCACAGGTGTGACCGCTTGTCAGGCATTGATTGACCGGGCCGTTGAAGCCGGTGCCGATGCCCTATTGGTGCACCATGGTTTCTTCTGGAAAAATGAACCCGAAGTACTGACTGGAATGAAACAGCGCAGGATTAAGACCTTGCTGCTCAACGATATTAACCTGTTCGGCTATCACTTGCCGCTCGATGCCCATCCCATGCTTGGCAATAACGCCGAATTGGGCCGGGTGCTTGGGGTCATTGAGCCTGAGGCGGTAGAAACCGTTGCTCAAGGTTTGCTTTGGCAAGGGGGGCTTGACTCACCCATGACAGCCAAAGACTTGAGTGCCTTGCTTGAGCAGTGTTTGGGACAAGTTCCCCTGCATCTGGATGGTGGTGACAGAAGCATACAAAAGCTTGCCTGGTGTACAGGTGGTGCCCAGGATTATATCGATACCGCAGCGGCACTGGGGGTTGATGCTTTTATCAGTGGTGAAGTCTCTGAGCGCACCTTCCACAGCGCCGTGGAGCAGGGGATCCATTACTTCTCTGCCGGCCACCATGCTACAGAGAGGTTTGGCATCAAGGCACTGGGGGAACATTTGGCGCATGAGTTTGAGTTGGAGCATGAGTTTATTGATATTCCCAACCCTGTATGACAAGGCGGTATAGGATGGCAGTATTGTGTGGATTGCTTGCTGTGCATCACTGCCAGACGTATGTGAAGCTTACAGTCCGTTGAGAGAGACTTACCAAGGTTCAATTGAACGAAACTGGAAGCCAATCCAGTAAAAGAAAATGCCGTTCAAACTGATTGAACGGCATTAAACATCCGGTTGATGCTATCGGGTTTGTTATTTACGAACCCACTTGCCGGAAGCGTCCTGCACTATATGGCCTTTGTCGGCGGCAGCAATCGCCTTGGCGCCGGCGAGTTTGGCAACATCATCCACTGAAATCCCGTTTTGACGGGCGATTTTTTCATAGTGTGCCCGGCGTTTGGCATTGATATCCTTAACCAGTGCCGTCACCTCGGCGCTGGATTTGACCACGCCCAAATAGCCGTTTTGCTGTTCACCCACCAACCCTTGGCTCTTGGCGTCCTGCAAACCTATGGCAAAGACGCAGAAACTCATCAACAGGGCGGCAGTCAGGGTCATCAACTTGGTTTTCATCTGTGTTTTCCTTTCGCGAATTCTGGCACCTTAGAAGAGTTCATCATTGGTCAGCAGCTGATCCAACTCTTTATCGACCTTAATGCGAATTTCATGTTCGATTTTCACATTCAGGTTGATAACGATTGGCTTATCCGGTGGCTCAATCTTGACCGTTGGGGTACAAGCCGACGCCAGCAGCAAGGCTGCAGCCAGCGGCAGCAGAAATTTAGTCTGTTTCACATTCATGTCCTTTTGTGTCTTCACTGCATGGAAGCTTCAATTTGGGTTTGAAGCTTGTCACCTATGGTCAGACTCCTGAGGAGCTGCAGCATGTTCTCCTCATGAGAGTAGTTCAAGTGGATAGGGCGTTCAATCCCCTCGGCCTTACCTTTTACTTCAACCTTGAGCCAGGCCTCACCATCCGGTGCCATATCGTAAGTGCTGGCCAGGGTAGAATATTGCAAGTGTTCGAGGGTGGAAAAGGCAAAGTCCAGATAGGGCTGGCCGGCGCGCATTTGAGCTACAGCCGGATTATTGCCGATCTTGATAAGTCCGCCTGGGGCACGGGCCGCCAGGCGGCCACCTTTGACCGACACCTGGCCGCCGGTAATAAATACCGGCAAGACACCATCGAAAATACCGTCGGCGTAGATGCCTTCCTGAGGCTGGATGGCCAACAGTTCTTCCAGGCTCAGGCCCTGCAACACCAAATAGGCATTGGATGGCGCGTTGAGCCGCAAGCGGAAGCTGGGCAGCAGCATTTGTCCCTTGAGTAACTCGCCTTGGCCGCGCACCTGAATATCGGCATCCCGAAACCCGGGCAACAGCTTGGCTTGAGTGCTTTGGTTGTTGTCGAGTTCAGGGGTCAGGCTGAGCTGGCCTTCTAAACCCAGGTTGGTCAACAGCACTCCGGGGTTGAAGGCCTGTACCGAAGCCTTGAGCTGCTGACAGTTGAGTTCGGCCTCTGCCGGCGCCTTGGCTTCCTTGTCAAGGGTCAAACAGCACAATGCCGACAGGTTGGCGCCTTCAAATGGTAACTGACTGATACTGCCGGAGAGATCCGACAGCAGCGGGTTGAAATCCAGTTGCAATTGCAGCGCTCGCCCAAGCCCTTCGAGCTTGAGGTCGGCAATCATATGGGTCTCGCCCCTGAGTACCAACTCAGGAGGCAAGGGCAGGTTCTTGGCCGCCAGCGCCTTGATATCAGCGAGATCCGTATCCAGGGTCCAGCGACTGTTCAAGCGATAGCCAAGCGGATCTTTGGCCCGCTTGGGCCAGATGGGCATAAAGTCGTGGCGGCTGTGAAGCGGGATATTATCCAGTTGCCAGTTTTCTTCACTGACAAGACGGTTATCCTGCCAGTCAATGGTTTGGCTGAAGCTGCCATAGCCCAGATTGAGCAGGGTTTCGGTACGAGGTCCGAGCTTGGTATGCCGGGTTTGGCTTAAGTTGAGCCCATCGAAGGCCAGATTCAAACGACTGGCAAAACGCTCATCCAAGAGTTGGCTCAAGAGTGGCAAGTGCCGTTTTTGATTTAGGTTGGCATCCAGGGTTCGACTGAGCCCGGGGCTCAGGAGCGAGGTTTGGGCAATCGACAGTGCCAGCGGCCCGCTTTTAGCCTGCAATTCACCCAGCTGGCAGCTGATTGCGGGCAAAGACAGCTTAAGTTTGCCTTGGTTGAAGCTGCCACTGAGAGGGGCCAGCAGTGACAACTTAAAGCCCGAGAGTTGGATACTTTTATCCTCTATACCGGCTTGAATGGCGCCAGTGCTGAACCCGGGATTGGCCGCGAGGCTAAAGTCCAGTTGTTGCCCTTCGCTTGTCGACTCCAGTGCCAGCTTACCGCTAAGCGTCATTGATGCGCCCTTATTGAGTGAGGCGCCCTCATTGAGTTGCAATTCAGCAGCAGCCGACTGCCAGCGAAAACCGCTCGGCAGGGAGGCTTCAAGGCGCCAGTCTGTGCTTGCTTGTTCCAGTGGCAACTGCTCAAGGTTAAGTTGCAGGCCTTGAATGGCCTGTTGCAGCGCCAGTTCGAGTCGCTGCTCGGCCGACAAGGGCTTTGAGTTTTGTGAGCTTGAGCCTGATGAGCCAGAGTTTGGTGAGCCAGAGTTTGGTGAGCCAGAGCTTGATAAACCAGAGCTTGATAAACCAGAGCCCGGTGAATTTAACCCTTGAGGTTTGGCGCTTTGCGGCAAAGAAACAGAAGTGTCTTGCTGCGCTCTTGCAGCCTTTGGCAGTTGCAATTGCAGGTTTTCAAGGGTCAGCAGCAAACTCGGCCGCTCGCCACTACTGAGCGCTGCCGGGCTCAATTCCGCAACACTTGGCCGATTAATTGGCGTACCGAACGACGCTTGTTGCTTCTCTGTCATCAGGGCGGGCAGTAACGGCCGCACTGTCAGACTCGGCAGCGACACTCGCATGGATGTCTCATTGCCTTTTGTATCATTGTCCTTGGCGGGTTTGAGTTCGGCGTCGAGGCCCTGATCAAGCGCCAGCTCAATTGCGGCGATAAGGGGTTTTACTTGTTTTTTTTCAGCTGGCTCTTGCGCCAAGACTTGCTGCAGCTGCGCCAGTTGTGACTCGAGTTCCGCGGCCTTGGTTGCTGATGTTTGTGCGGATGTTGCTGCGAGCAAGGCAAGCAGCGCTTGGCGCTGAGCCGGAGTGGTTGAAAGCGTGAGTCTCAGTGGCGCCAGCTCAAAAATCTGCTCGCTGGTGGAGCCCGAGAAGCGAAAGCGCAACCCTGCGCCGTCACTATCTTCAACCTCAGCCTCAACCTCAGCCTTGGCATTTGCACTGGGGTTGGCACTGGCCTTGGCACTGAAACTGGCAGCAGCGTTGGAACTTGGGCACAGAGGGCTATCGGTCAATGAATTGTGTGCCTTAGCTTCCAGAGGCAGCGGCGTTATCTCAAGCGCCACTTGCTCGAGTCCCGGCATGGCAATAGTCGGCGCCAACCAGCAATGGCGCGAGTTTATGTTGCCTTGGGTCAAATCCAGAGTCAGTTGTGAGAAGAGATCTCCGCCAAGGCTCGGCATCAGCTCGGCATTCACTATTTCATCAAGTTTAAAGGCGCTGATGAGGGGCGCTGCGGCCGGATCCTGCTCAACACTTGCCAGCGCCTGCTGCAGCGCTTTGAGATGCAGTTGACTGGTCAGTCGCCAGGCGGGGGCACCGTTGGCGAGTTTGGCTTTCAAGTCGGCGGTTAATGCCAGCAGGGGCGTCTCTTGTCTTGTTTGAGTTCCTGAGTGAGTCTCTTGTTGCCCTCCTTGTAACCGGGTGGCCAGCTCAGTAACCAGTTGCCCGGAAGGGCTTAACTGCAACTTTTGCAGCAGCAGAATAAAGCTTTGGGGATTAGCTGCCTTATCCAAGGCCAGCGACGTATTGGGTGTATCGGATACGCCCGCCTCGGGTTGTAGGCTTATTCGGGTCGGCCCCAGGGCTATTTCGGGCACAGAGTTCAAGTCCAGCGCCAGACTCTGACCGCCATCATCACCGCCGGGCAAGAGTAGTTCAGGGGTCAAACTAAAACCGGCGTCTTGATAGCTGACTTTTTGAAGTTGCGCCATCAACCAGTCGGTGGAGCCAGGGGGCGGCGTCGATGCTTCGCCTGTCAGCAATTGCCAAATCCGTTTTGCACTGACAGACGATTTGAGCTGGAGCCTGAGTTGATGAAACTCAAGCTCGCTGCCCTGGTAATCAAGCTTGAGATAATCGAAGCTCAGTCTGTCCCAGCCTTCAGGCGCCAGGCGCAACTCGTCGATACGAATATCTTGTGCAGCCAGATATTGATTAATATGCGGCAGCAGCCACTGCGGCCTTTCATACAGGGACCAAGCCAGCCCCACCAGCAGGGCACCCGGAAGCAGCACCAGCAGAAGCAACAGGCCAACAGCCCATACCGTCAGGCGTTTCTTGCTTGGGAGTCGATACCTCATTGGTGTTTCCCGGCCTTGGCCGCTCACTCCTGCCAGCGGATTTCTGTGGTCAGAGTGTGGCTCTGTTTGGGGCCGAGCACCAGTTTATCTTCCAGCACATTGGCGGCCTCCAGGCAGACCATGGACAGGTAATCCTGCTCTTGGAAACGGGCCAGCCGCTTGGACTTGTCTATCCAGGGATTCCAAAGTACTGCCGAGTGGCTCTGCTCACGGCTGACAAGAATAGTGCCGTTGGGGGTATGCAGTTTTTGCAGCTCGGACAAGCCGGTGTAAACCCGGTCAGTTTCGCGCTCAAAGCGTACTTCGTCCTCGACTTGTGCATATGGGCCTTCGCCAAACTCGATATATTGGCTGCCGGCAAAGCCTGTGGCGCGCAGCTGGTGGATATCGCCGATGGGGAAATAAGTGTGCAGCGCCTGGGTCAGCGTCACGCTCTGCTCACCCAAGTTGCGGTTAATCAGGCTGACCCTGAGGCTGTCGCTGAGGACAAAGTCCAGCCGCACCTCGGTATCGTGGGGCCAGTAATCTTTGTCCTCGTCGCTGAGTTTAAGGACAAAGCTCAGCTCTACCCGTTCATTACTGATATGAGTTCGCTCAAGTTGCCACAGCCGGGTACGGGCAAAGCCATGCTGGGGCCAGCCCTCATTGGCATGCATGCCAAACCAGGGCCAGCAGACGGGAATACCGCCGCGAATACCACTGCCCGGCAGATAGTCATCGGCAGGAGAAACCCACAGCAGCGGCGCCTTGCCCTTGGGCACAAAGCTGTCTATCTGGGCACCCTGTAAAAAAATACGGCCGTAGCAGAGTGGGGTATCGATTTCGATATAGTCCAGACCATTGGGGTGTTTGCGGGTGTTGACGCTGGCCATGCAGGATTCCTTTAGCGGGCGAACAGGATAATGCCCCTAGCTTACAAAGTTTTACAGCCCGAGATAAGGGGCTGTTCAAGCGAATTTACGCAGAGCGCTGTTCTTGTATTCAAAAAAAGTGATATAAAACTGGTCAGAGGTGCTGAGTTTTTACTCAGAATTGGCTAAGGTGAGACATCAATCACAGGGAAAAGGAAATAAGCATATGGCAAGTTATCAGCCGCCGATGCGGGATTACCGCTTTATTCTTGAACAGTTACTGGATATTTATCAGCAGCCAAAGCTGCAGGGGTTCGATGAAATCGACCCTGAGTTGGTCAATGCCATTCTCGAAGGCATGGCCGATTTCAGCACTGGGGTGATGCTGCCGCTCAACAGTGTCGGCGATCTGCAGGGCTGTCGTCTGGAAGCAGACGGGGTGAAAACCGCCGAGGGCTTTATCGATGCCTACCGCCAGTATGTGGACAACGGCTGGCCAACGCTGACCTGTGATCCCGAGTTCGGCGGCCAGGGCCTGCCGGAAGTGGTGGGTATCTTTGCCACCGAAATGCAGACCTCCTCCAACATGGCTTTTGCCATGTATCCCGGGCTGACCCACGGTGCTTACAGTGCCATTTTTGCCCATGGTTCCGAGGCACTCAAGGCCAAATATCTGCCCAAACTGGTGAGCGGCGAGTGGACCGGCACCATGAATCTGACCGAATCCCATGCCGGTACCGATCTGGCGCTGCTGCGCACCAAGGCCGAGCCCAGCACTGACGGCTGCTATCTTATCAGTGGTGAGAAAATCTTTATTTCCAGTGGCGATCACGATCTGGCCGAAAATATAGTGCACCTGGTCTTGGCCAGGTTGCCCGATGCCCCGGCCGGAGTGAAGGGGATCAGTTTGTTCGCCGTGCCCAAGTATTGGGTCAAGGAAGATGGCAGCCTGGGCGAGGCCAACAATGTTAAGGCCAGCGGCCTCGAGCATAAGATGGGCATTCACGGCAATTCCACTTGTGTGATGCTGTTCGACGGCGCCAAAGGCGAGCTGGTGGGCGAACCCCATCAAGGCCTCAGAGCCATGTTCACCATGATGAATCAGGCGCGCATGGGGGTTGGGGTTCAGGGGCTGGGTGTCTCTGAAATCGCTTACCAGAACGCGCTGGCCTACGCCAGAGAGCGGGTTCAGGGAAGGGCACTGTCCGGCACCAAGGCACCGGAGCAAAATGCCGATCCTATTCTGGTACACGGCGATGTGCGGCGGATGCTGCTGTCGCAAAAAGTCTTCAATGAGGGCGCCCGCGCCCTTATCGGTCAGCAGGCGCTGTGGCTCGATGAAGCCGAGCGCCATCAGGATGCCGAGCAAAAGGCCAGAGCCAAAGCGTTGGCGGCGCTGTTTACCCCTGTGGTCAAGGGCTTTATCACAGATAGAGGCTTCAGCGCCTGTGTCGATGCCCAACAGGTGTTTGGCGGCCATGGCTATATCCATGAGTGGGGGATGGAGCAGTTTGTCCGTGATGCCCGTATCGCGATGATTTATGAAGGTACCAATGGCGTTCAGGCCCTGGATCTGGTGGGGCGCAAGCTGATGGGTGACAAGGGCGCGGCGCTGAAACTCTGGGCCGCAGAGGTGGAGGCCTTTATCGAAGGCGCCAAACCCAAGGCCGCTCAAGAACCCCGGTTTGCCAAAGTGCTCGAAGGTTTGGGCCAGGCGGCAACGGATCTGCAGCGCGCTACCCAGTGCCTGATGGAGTTGGCGATGAAAAATCCCGATAACCTGGGCGCGGCCTCCATGCCTTATATGCAGCTGTTTGGCACTGCTGCGCTGGCGTGGATCTGGGCGCGGATGGCCGAGCTGGCGCTCGATGGACTGGCAGATGATGCCGACGGTTTCTATGCCGGCAAACTGGCCTCGGCGGGTTTCTTTATGGACTACTATGTCAGCAGCGCCGGTGGCTATCGGCGTCAAATCGCCGCGGCCAGTGAATCCATCATGGCCTTCGACGACAGTTACTTCGGCTAAGCTTCAATACCAAAGGGTCGGTGCAACCGCAACGTAGTTCACTTAAGCGGAGCTGCCTTGTGATTAACAGGGTATCGGGTCTTTGATATTTTTACCGCCCTAGGCCGATTTGGCTTAGGGC